>JAITWB010000253.1 GCA_031285525.1 Spirochaetaceae bacterium | reverse complement strand
CCTGGATGGATGTCCCGGAACTGCCGGATATGGATGTTCTCATCCGTACCGGTGGTGAAAAACGAATAAGCAATTTTCTTCTGTGGCATGCAGCGTATGCGGAGCTGTTTTTCACAAATACGTTATGGCCTGATTACTCAGAAACGGATTTTCTGCAAACCATTGCGGAATTTTCTGCCAGAGACAGGCGTTTTGGTGGTCTACATTGAATAAGATAGTTCAGCGGCTCTTGATTTTCTTTATTGGAATTCCTGTTTTAATCGGAGCTGTATATATATTTCCCTGGAAAAATCATCTTGTACTTCACGTGATGATCATCGTTGTCTCCTTTATGAGCGCTTTGGAGATGCACAATATGCTGAAAAAAAGGCTTACTGTGCATAATGCAATGTTAACCGCTGCTTTAAGTACACTGACGCCGTTGATGGCGGCATCATGTGCAATCTTCGGGCTGAGCACGGCTCTTATTTCATTTACTTTCGTTTTCAGCTTTCTGTTGATTCTGGTTATTGATATTTTCAAGCCGAATAGTGACAATTATGCTTCTTCCCTTTCGCGAATTGGATCATCCTTGATGATTCTTATATACCCGGGATTTCTTATTACCTTTATCTCCCGTATGACCATACCGGAGATTTCCTCTCCGCTGTTGACAATTTTTATGCTGATGGTGTTCGGCTGCGACTCACTGGCTTGGGTGTGCGGTATAACTATGGGTAAGGGGAATAGAGGGCTTATTGCAGCGAGTCCAAACAAGAGCATTGCAGGGTTTATCGGCGGGATTATGGGTTCCATGCTTGCGGGAGTGGTGGGATATATTCTGTTTCCCGAAATCTTTGGAGGTTCGATCTTTATGGTTTGTCTCCTCGGATTTCTGACCGCCTGTACAGCCATCCTGGGGGATCTGGCTGAGTCGGTTTTTAAAAGATGTAGCGGCATCAAGGATTCAGGAAGTCTTATACCGGGACGGGGGGGATTGCTCGATTCCATCGATTCAATCCTTATGGCGGCTCCGGTCTATTATGTCTGTACTGTTCTCATGTATGGTATATAATTGGTATGGCAAAGAAAAAGATTCTGGTACTGGGATGTACCGGTTCCATCGGTGCAAGTACTCTCAATATAATAGAAAATAATCCGGATCTCTTTGAAGTTGTTGGGCTTTCCGCCCATACTCAGGAAGATGAACTTCTGGCGTTGGCGAAGAAGTTCGGTACTTCAGCAGTAGCCCTTACAGGTATAGAAGAATCTCTGGATGAATGCTTCAAGCTCTGCGGACAAAAGGGTTTGGTAGAGTTAATACAAAATTCTGACGCGGATCTGGTGGTAAACGGAATTGCCGGAGCAAGCGGACTTTTGCCATCGATTGAAGCCGTTAGATCCGGTAAAAATCTGGCTTTGGCGAACAAGGAAACCATTGTCATGGCAGGTCCGCTCATTCTGGATATGGCGAGGCAGAAAGGATGCAGGATTCTGCCTGTTGATTCGGAACATTCTGCTGTCTTTAGCATGATCGAGCGATACGGGCGGGATTCGCTGGATTCTATTGTGCTCACTGCTTCTGGAGGTCCTTTTAGAAAGCTCGAACGAAAGGAGCTTGAACAGGTGACTGTTGCAGATGCGCTGAAGCATCCAACCTGGAGTATGGGGGCAAAGATAACCATCGATTCTGCTTCTATGGCAAATAAGGGTCTTGAGGTTATTGAGGCGTGCAGGCTCTTTGATGTGCCGCCTGAGAAGGTAGAGGCGGTGGTTCATCCAGAGAGCCTTATTCATTCCTTTATACGTACCAAGGATGGGGTTTTCTATGCCCAGATATCCCACCCGGATATGAGGTATCCGATTTTTTCAGCCTTGACATGGCCTCAGGTAAGAGAGGTTCCGATACAGCCCTTTGACTTTTCTGTTCCCCGGGAGATGTCCTTTTTTCCGCCTCGGTATGCAGATTTTCCGATGCTCCCCCTCGCCTATCAGGCGGTGAAAGCCGGGGGGATGTATACGGTTGCCTATAACAGCGCTAACGAGGTTGCTGTTGCCGCATTCATGAAGGGCGGGATAGGATTTATGGAAATTCCCTAAATAACGGAGGCAGTTCTGGCTGAGGATTGGAGCGGAGAAGCGTCACAGTTTGAAGACGTTTTTGAAGCGGACAAGAAGGCTCGCATCCAAGCGGCGGAATACATCCGGACGAAAAATATCCGCAGGAGAGAGGAATAGATGATACTGACAGTAATACTCGGTTTATTGGGATTGGGTGTTATCGTATTCATACATGAGCTGGGCCACTTTGCAGCTGCTCGGTTCTGCGGCGTAACGGTGGAGTCCTTTTCCATCGGCTGGGGTCCGGTACTGTTGCGCAAAAAAATCGGGGAGACCGAATATCGGCTTTCTCTGGTACCCATCGGCGGTTATTGCGGGATGAAGGGGGATAAGGCTTTTCAGCAGGCGCTGGAAGACAAGCTGACGGAGATTCCCCGGGAAGAAGGGTCTTTCTATGGGGTTTCACCTTTTAAACGAATACTTATCGCCTTTGCAGGTCCTTTCTGCAATTTCCTGTTTGCTGTACTAGCCTTTACGGTTATAGCCATGGTGGGCTATTCCTACCAGAGCGCAGGAAATCGGGTGCTCCTCGCTTCGGAACTCTATACCGGACTGTCCTCTGCGGCGTAAGATGCGGGTATACTGAGCGGAGATCGGATCGTTGCTATCGACGGCAAAGAGGTCTCCGATTTTAACGATATTGTACAGACCATCGGAACGAGACCGGGGGAGCAGATAAGAGTGACCATTGACAGAGACGGAGAGCGCATTGCTCTTACGATGATCCCGGAACTCAACAAGTCTACCGGAGCGGGTCAGATAGGGGTTGTTTCCTGGGTTGATCCGGTTATTGCAGAGATACAGCCAGGTTCGTCTGCGGAAATGGCGGGGCTAAAAAGCGGCGATATAATAACCGCCTTAAACGGGAATCCGGTAGAACATACAGCAGGGATCGGCGCGCTTTTGGAGGAGAAACCTGCAGCAGTTTCCGTGACCGTCAACCGTAAAGAAAACGTTCTTTCTCCGGGGACAGAGCTTACCTTCCCCCTCTTGGTGACCTATGATGAGGAAGGAAACTTGTTGCTCGGGATCGGGTTCAGATATGAAACACGGGAGATGCCAAGGTATTCGTTTTTTCCTGCCCTTTGGAAGGGTGTGACAGAAAGCTATAATATGCTGGTACTTACTGCGAAGGGTATCGTTCTTCTGTTTAAGGGTGTCGATGTGACTCAGGCTGTTTCGGGTCCGGTGAGGATAACGATTATGCTGGGGGACGTGGTACAAAGCGGCTTTTCTGCAGGATTTTCCATCGGCATTGTAAGCGCCCTCAACTTTCTTGCGCTCATCAGTATATCTCTTTTTATGATGAACCTTTTGCCCATTCCCATACTTGACGGAGGGCTTATCCTGTTTGCTATAATTGAATTGATAAAACGGCGGGGAGTATCTCCGAAAACACTCTATCGAGTGCAGTTTATCGGAGTCGGATTCATTCTTATGGTTTTCGCTGTCGCACTGTTCGGCGATATACGATACCTGTTTACCAGATAATACGAGGCTGATTATGGGAACTAAAAAAAGTATCCTTTTTCTTTTGTGTGCTCTGTTGATAACGCCGCTTCTTCCGGCGTTGAATACCTCTTATTCGGCGCAGCCCCATTCGGGGGATGTGCTGGCAATGGCGGCGCTGCCGGATGGGAGCGGTTTCTTTTCCGCAGGGAAAGATGGGTTTCTCGTAAAATGGGACGACAGCAGTAACGGGGATCATTACCAGGTATCTGAGATACAGGTAAAGCTGATCGCCGTGCATCCGACGAAAAATGAAGTGGCCATTTACGAAACCGATAATTTTACGATTCACCGGGTTTCCCTTTGGAATTGGAAGACAAAAACACGCAAATTCAGCAAAAAGTTTTCCCATGCTGTCGTCAGTCTCGCCTTTTCTGCTAAAGGTACCTGGCTGATGACAGGAACGTCTTCCATGGATGGGCTTATGTTTCTCGATCCGAATTCGGGGAATCAGAAAAATATACTCAAACAGCAGCCGGGTATCGTTCCTCTGACATTCACCAATGCTGCTGAATCGACTTTAATAACCTATGCACAGACAGGACGAATAACCTATACGGATCTGAAAACCGGTGAAGTAAAAGCGTCGTTCGCTACTACCCCGAACTTGACCCAAACGGTTCTGCATAATAATAACCTGTATCTTTCAGGGGTGAGCAATAATACGATATATACGATAAACGCAACCACTGGAGGGGTCGTCTCAGAAAAAGCGGAGCCGCAGCCTATGCTGGTTACAGCCTCTTCAGACAAAGAGGTGCGATACATCGCCAGGGATCGCAGGCAGTATCGGTTCATGGATTCCACGGCGGGAATTCTGGGTGTTTTTACCATTGCTGAGGAGATGCCGGAGATCACTGC
>JAITWB010000045.1 GCA_031285525.1 Spirochaetaceae bacterium | reverse complement strand
CGGTGGGAAAATCCGGTCCCTTGATATGCTTCATCAGTTCTTCGATAGTAATATCCGGGTTTTCGATATAGGCGCCCACCGCCGCTGCGATCTCCCGCAAGTTGTGGGGAGGCATATTCGTCGCCATACCCACCGCAATACCAGAGGAACCGTTTGCCAGGAGGAAGGGAAAGGCCCCGGGCAATACCGAGGGTTCCTTCATGGAATCGTCAAAGTTGGGAACGAAATCTACGGTGTCTTTCTTTATGTCATCGATGATCGCATTGGATATACTGGCAAGCTTTGCTTCCGTGTACCTATATGCCGCAGGAGGGTCACCGTCAACAGAGCCGAAATTCCCCTGCCCGAATATAACCGGATAGCGCATGGAAAAGTCCTGCGCCAGCCTCACAAGCGCATCGTATACCGAGCCGTCCCCGTGGGGGTGGTACTTACCGAGCACATCTCCGACGATACGAGCACACTTCTTCGTAGGCGTGTTATACCGTACCCCCATCTCCTCCATGGAATAGAGGATACGGCGGTGTACCGGCTTGAGTCCGTCCCGCACATCCGGGAGGGCGCGGCTGACGATAACAGACATCGAATAGGTCAGATACGCGCTTTTTACTTCTTCTTCTATCGTAACAGGAACCAGGGTTCCCCCCTCAGGGGTTTTAAATTCGTCCACAAAATCTCCTATAAATCATACTTACTGTACATTTCATTTCTAAAATTTTCATCGTTGGAAATCTTTTCTAACAAATCATATCTCTTATCTTTTAGAAGGATAGTATTTAATTTACTCAGTCGATTTTCTCCTTCTCTTCTACCTTCTTTTCTTCCTTCTTCCTGTCCCTCGATTCTTGCCCAACGTTCCTGAGATTCTATATCACGGCGTGCTTTTTCCCGCATTTCATAGAAATAGCGAGTTTGTTCGTCTGAAGAAAGGCGATGAAGCTTTACTACTGCTTTTTCTACGTACTGATTTCTATCTGCAATCATCGTTAACTCCTCCTCGGTTTCGGCATTAATGAACTTCGCCCAATCGTATAATTGACTTCCATCGGTAATGACAGGCAGTTTATCTAATTCGATAGTATGCACTTCCACCAGATCCGTCAATTCAATATGGGATTCAGAATCGTAAAAACGAAAACAGTGATGATACTTGGGACTTTCTGTAATGAGGTTTTTTTCCAAAATGATGATAGAAATAACATTCTGAATTTCAGCATAATTACCTCCGGAGCCGATTTGTTCAGTTATCAGCTTGGAATTATAAAAAATAATTCTTTTTCTCAGTTCCGGCGTAATTTTAAGCTGAATTTCAATGTGAACGATTTTCTTGCTTTTTGTGTAGAGCTTCACATCGATAATAGCATATTTGTCCTCAATGTATTCGGGCAAAAGATGGGGATCTGCAATTTCGATTTCATCGTAGTCATCTTCAGGAATTTGAAGAATTGCTTTCAGCAGACACAACAATTCTTCCTTGTTCCTTTCATCTGCAAATAACAAACGAAAAATCAAATCGCTTTTTACCGGGAGAATTGCAGGTATGTCTCGATTTTCTTTTGTACCCATAAACTTTTGCTCCTCCTCCAATAAAGACTCCTAAATATCCAAATTCACCGCATAAACCGCATTATCTTCAATAAACTTACGCCGAGGCTCTACCTGCTCGCCCATGAGGGTAGAAAAAGTGCGGTCAGCTTCAACCGCATCTTCCAGGTGAACCCGCTTCATCTTGCGCCGGGCAGGGTCCATGGTGGTTTCCCAGAGCTGGTCGGGCATCATTTCTCCCAGTCCCTTGTACCGCTGTACCTTTATCTTGTCCGTATCCTTTCCTATCTCCTGGAATATGATATCCCGTTCCGCATCGTCGTAGGCGTACCATTCCTTTTTCTCGAACATGATCTTGTACAAAGGCGGCATCGCGAGGTACACGTAGCCCCCTTCAACCAGATCCGTCATGTAACGGTAAAAGAAGGTAAGCAGTAGCGTGCGTATGTGGGAACCGTCAACGTCCGCGTCGGCCATGATGATTATCTTGTGGTACCGGAGCTTCTCGGCATTGAAATTCTGCCCTACTCCGGCGCCAAGGCTCGCAATGATGGGCTGCAGCTTCTCGTTGCCGATAACCTTATCGATCCGGGTCTTCTCTACGTTGAGCATCTTACCCCACAGAGAGAGGATAGCCTGAAACGCGCGGTTCCGACCGCCTTTTGCAGAGCCCCCTGCGGAGTCACCTTCTACGATGAAGATCTCACACTTGGCAGGATCCTTCTCGGAACAGTCAGCCAGTTTTCCCGGCAGGCCTGCGCTGTCGATGGCGTTCTTACGGCGGGTCATATCCCGGGCCTTTCTTGCCGCAATACGGGCAGTGGCTGCGAGGACTCCCTTTTCGAGTATCTTGTTGATCACCGAAGGATTCTGTTCAAAAAAGAGGGTGAGCTGGTCGTTCACAAAGGATTCGACAATACCCTTAACCTCAGAGTTTCCCAGCTTTGTCTTGGTCTGCCCCTCAAACTGGGGTTCCGGCACTTTGACGGAGATAACACAGGTAAGCCCCTCCCGGACGTCGTCGCCTGAGAAAGGTTCTTCCATCTTCTTCGCTAATTTTGAATTCTTGAGGAACTCGTTGATAACCCTCGTGAGGGAACTCCGCAAACCCACCAAATGGGTTCCTCCCTCACGGGTATTGATATCATTCACGAAGGAGAGCATGGTCTCATTGAAGGAATCATTGTACTGAAGCGCAACCTCAACCTGTACATCGTCCCGCTCACCGCTGATATATACCACTTCCTTGTGGAGAGGGGTCTTGCTTTCGTTGAGATAGGAGATAAAGTGCTTTATTCC
>JAITWB010000155.1 GCA_031285525.1 Spirochaetaceae bacterium | reverse complement strand
GGCAATCGGAACGATCAACAAAGACATCCAGGCCATGCGGGGAGTCGTCACCACCCAGACCAATGCGGTTACCACCACCGCCGCCTCGATGGAACAAATCATCGGAGGGCTGAACAAGCTCAACGAAAACGTCACCGCCCAGGTAGAAGTGGTGGCTCAATCCTCATCGGCGGTGGAACAGATGCTGGCGAACATCGCCTCGGTCACCGGAACACTCAAGAAGAACGCCGACAATATCAACACCCTTGCCAGCTCCTCAGAAGCGGGACGGCAGGATCTGCAAAAGGTTTCCCAGGACGTACAGGACATCGCCAACGAGTCCGAAGGACTGCTGGAAATAAACTCGGTAATGCAAAGTATTGCGAGCCAGACGAACCTGCTCGCCATGAACGCAGCCATCGAAGCCGCCCACGCGGGGGAATCAGGCAAAGGCTTTGCAGTAGTCGCCGACGAAATCCGAAAACTGGCGGAAAACTCCGCCTCCCAGTCCAAGACCATCAGCGTGGTGCTTAAAAAGATAAAGGCCTCGATAGACACCATCATGAAATCCACCTCCCAGGTGCTTACCGAATTCAGCACCATCGAGCAGGAAGTCATCGGAGTCTCCAACCAGGAAATCCGTATACGGGATGCCATGGAAGAACAGGGAATCGGCAGCCGCCACATTCTGGAAGCCATCACCCGGCTCAATGCAGTCACCGGAGAGGTGGAGCGCTCATCTTCCGAAATGGCAAAGACAAGCTCGGAGGCGCTCAAACAGACCGGCATCCTCAGACGGGTAAACAAGGATGTCGAAGAAAGCATGGACGACATGACAGCCAGCTCCGACGTTATCACCGCTGCGGTTACGAAGATTCACGGAATCAGCCGGGAAAACAAAGACAACATCAACCTCTTGAGTACCGAGATCGCCCGGTTTAAAGTGGAGTAAGAGGCTGTAGCGTAGATTGAAGAGCGTAACCTCCTGCAAAACCAGCAGGAGGTTATATTCTCTGTGAAACTATTGCAGAAAATAAGCTGCTACCACTCTCTCGGCTTGCCCTCAGGCATGGTTATACGAAAGAGGTCGTCC
Source organism: Spirochaetaceae bacterium (assembly GCA_031285525.1). The sequence goes on along the minus strand of JAITWB010000155.1, from coordinate 3,041 downwards.
GCAGGTTCTATAAGATAAAAACCCTGCTCCAGAGCATACTCTTTTACGTCATCTTCCATTATAACCCCGGCAACTCCTCCCCAAAACCTTCGTGTATCCCCCTTCAGATCCGCATATTTACGCATTTTTTCCAAACGCTCGATATGTTTATTGATTCTTTCTTTGGTCAATTTAGTTTTTACTTCCACCAGCATAACCTTATCACCGTTTTCCAACATGACATCAATCTCCATATGGATTTTATTGCCAATATCATTGATAACGATATTACGGCCTGCTTTTTGAAACTCAAAACCCAACTCCGCAAAAGCATCACGCAAACAGGGAGCAACCATGGATTCGGTGAAATCACCGAACATATTGGTGAAATTGCCAAGCCTTTTGTTAAAATCCTCCTTGTCCTTCTTGAACTGTCTTTCAAACTCTTGCTGCCGCTCTTCCCACTTCTTAGCGTAGACTTCCTGCCGTTTAGCAGTTTCCTGTAAGATCGCCCAAACCTGTTCAAAAGTGAGCGCAGGGGGCAATGCGAAACGAGTTTCACCAGAACGTGCTCCACCGAAACTGGTTTCGCCGGGATAATCCTGAACTGTTTGTTCTTGTACCATAAACCATTCTCCTCAATAAAATAGTATCACTAAAGAGACTTATTGTCAAAACAGGTATAAACGTTTCGCAACAGCCTCTGTGTACTATATATATTGGGGAAAAGTGATGGTTTTCAGTGTGTTTTACGAATTTTTTTTTCACAATTTTTCATTTTTTCTCAAAAAAAGGAGATTATCCACCCATGACAAATAGAAGGGGGATAATCTCCATGAAAAGCAAGCACAATAGTCTAATTACGCCTGTTCGGTTGTTGCCTCGGCATACTTTGCCAGCTGCCTGAGGGCGACCTTGGGGTTCGTTATGACCGAAGGACCTGCGATACAGCCGCCGGCGCAGGACATCACTTCGATCAGGTTGGGAGTATCATCGGTATGGGGAAGCTGACCCTTATGGATCTTGCCTAATTCCGCAAGCCGTTTCATTCCGTCCTTGTCGAGACCGTCGATGGCTGCAGCCTTGAGTACGGCAGGATCCTTGAGACGGAGCTTTACCGCCTGGGCAACGCCGCCGGACTGGGCGAAATTACGGCCGGAAGCAGTGGCGAGCTTCTTGCCCGGAGTGGAAGCCGACTTGGAAACGTCGATTTCCTTCGCTACGAACAACGCGCCGATCTCTTCTATAGAAATAACATAATCGATGAACTCATCGTCCATACCTTCCCGGCGTTTCGCAAGACAGGGACCGATAAAAACCGTAATACAGTCGGGATCTTCCTTCTTTGCAAGCTCCGCAGTGTAGTGCATGGGTGTATGGGTTTCGGAGATACAGTCAGCCAGATCCGGTACATGACGGCGCACAGCCCGGACGTAGGCGGGGCAGCAGGAGGTTGTCATCATCTTCTCACCCTTTTCCATCCGCTCCTCAAACTCCTCCGCCTCCTTGTCTGCGGTGATATCTGCACCCAGGGCAACCTCCATAACACCGGAGAAACCTGCCTCAAGCAAGGCCCCCTCAAGCTGCCCCGGTTCGGCACGGAACTGGGCGGCGGCGGCAGGAGCGTAGAGGGCGACCACATTCTTCTTATCCATGATGTGCTTTATCACGTCTACCAGTTGGCTCTTGTCCATCATCGCACCAAAGGGACATTCCCGCATACAGTTTCCGCAGAAAGTGCATTTATGATAGTCGATACGCTCCTTGCCATCTTCGTTCTTGGTGATCGCTCCTACGGGGCAGGCCTCTTCGCAGGGCACAGGAATCTTGATGATCGCATGGTAGGGGCAGTTATTCAGACAAATACCGCAGTTCACGCATTTTTCGCTGTCAATAGCAGCTCTGCTGTCTTTGATATCGATGGCCTTCTTGGGGCAGTTCATCATGCAGGGACGGGCGAGACAAGCCTGACAAGCGTTGGTTACCATAAAGTGAGTGCGGACACAGGCATTACAGGCTTCGTCGAGAACAGTGAGCATGGGCCAGGTCGGTTTTTCACGCACCAATGCATCTTCGGCATATTGGGCAAGCCGCTTCCCCTCATCATACTGATCCAGACTGAATCCCAGACGGGCAATCACCCGCTGACGGATAATTTCCCGGTCATGGTAGATACAACAGCGGATCGATTTGCTCCCTGTAGGAGCCAACTCCTTGGGGATTGTATGCAAGCCCTCCAGAAGGTTTCCCTCAAGCTGCAATTTGGCGATACGCACCAGTATCTCCCGCTTGAGCAGAGCAGCATTATTGTTGATATTAAGCATTCAAACCCCTCAAATAGTCGATAATCTTTACAGAACTGCACTCTTCCATTACTTCACCGTTAATCATCACAAACGGTGCGCGGCCCGAGTGGGTCTGACCGGCTTCGGCTCGTTTGCAAAAACCGATACAGGGTGAACCTTCGATCTCGGTGATCTCCTTGAGATCATCAGGAAGCTCTTCTTCCAGCAATAGCAGCTCCGAACCGCCCATGACAAAACAGGTGGTACCGGTACAAATGGTTATTTTATGTTTCATAGCAGACCTCCTAAAAATACCGTATATGAATTTCTTTAAGATACTTTTCTTTCAACAACGAGGCAATGTGTTTTATCACATTGCGCCGGATCTCCAGTTCCACCGGCATGGAAGGATCCTGGTGAGCTTCGTTTATCTTGGTCCCGACAATAAACGTTATCCGATCACTGTCCAACAGTAACCGGACAATCCGTGAAGCTGCATCCTGACCGCTGGAGGATGCCTCGATCTCCTGACGCTTCTCAAGCATGGTTGATACTGCACCCAAGGTTATTATCCCCTCTGTTACCAGATCCGCCCCTTCCATCTCCGACCAGGGGGGTACTTTTTTACTAAAACTCTTCATATTCACCTTTATACGCCGGTCCAGTTCACGGCTTATAATGGTAGCAGTAGTACCGCCGGAGACCACCTTCTTACCGGTGAATGATGAAAAGATACTTGCTATTTCCCGATCGCTTTCGGGATGAACCGGAGGACCC
>JAITWB010000002.1 GCA_031285525.1 Spirochaetaceae bacterium | reverse complement strand
AAGGATTTCCGTGTATGTCTTCTGTTCCCATTCTATGGATTCACTCATGGAAAGACTATACCGGGTTTTCGCGGTAAAATCAACGCACGTTGTTCTCATAAGGTGGTTAGACTCGGGTTTAATACCCCGCAGTAAGCTGCGGGGTATTAAACCCTCGCTACGAATCAACTTGGCTGTTTCCCTATCGCTTCTTTCATCTGTTTCACGTACTGATACACGGAGGGAGCGGCCTGCTCGCCCTGTTCTGCGATTATCTTGACAATGGCGCTGCCCACGATAACGCCGTCGGCAATGGCTGCCATCTGGGATGCCTGATCGGGGGAGTGTATGCCGAAGCCCACAGCGATGGGTACAGTGGTAACTGCTCTGACGGCTTGTACCATAGCGGAAATGTCGGTGGTGATCGTACTGCGAACCCCGGTGACTCCCATGGAAGAGACGAGGTAGATAAAGCCGGTGGCTGTTTTGGCGATTTCCTGTATCCGCTCTTCGGAAGTGGGGGCGATAAGGGAGATGAGATCCACGCCGTACTTCGATGATGCCTGCCGAATTGGCGGCTGTTCTTCAAAGGGCAGGTCGGGAATGATGATGCCGTTCACTCCCGCGTCACCGCAGCGTTTGAAAAAAGCGTCGTAGCCGTAATGGAATACCGGATTCAGGTATGTCAGGAATACCAGCGGTACAGCGGTTTGTGCGCGCAGTTCCTTCACCAGGGTAAAGAGCTTTTCAACAGTCGTTCCGGCGGAGAGGGCTCTGATATTCGCTTCCTGAATAATGGGACCTTCAGCTATCGGATCCGAGAAGGGAATGCCGATTTCGATTATATCCGCCCCGGCGCGGATCATCTCCAGTATCAATTCCTTTGTCTTTTCGATGTGCGGGTCCCCGCCGGTAACAAAGCCGATGAATGCTTTGCCCTTCTGAAAGGCTTGCGTGATAGGATTCTGCTTACTCATAGATTTTTCTCCCCCGGTACCGTGCGATTGCCGCAGCGTCTTTGTCTCCCCTGCCGGAAAGACAGATAATAATATTTTCATCCGTGCCGAAGCGGGGCGCTATCTTTTGGGCATGGGCTACCGCATGGGCGCTTTCTATGGCGCAGATGATGCCTTCTGTACGGGCAAGGTACTCGAATGCGCAAACCGCTTCCTCGTCGGTGACAGGCACATAGCTGGCGCGGCCTGAATCGTTGAGCCATGCGTGTTCCGGTCCGATTCCGGGATAATCCAATCCGGCTGAAATCGAATGTACCGGGGCGATCTGTCCCTCTTCATTCTGGCAGAAGTATGACTGCATTCCGTGAAAAATACCCACCGACCCTTTGGCGATGGTTGCGGCGTGTTTGTCCGTGTCTACCCCTAATCCGGCGGCTTCACAGCCGATAAGCCGTACTGCGGTGTCGGGAATAAAATGGTAGAACATCCCCATGGCATTACTGCCGCCTCCCACACAGGCGAGAACCGCTGAAGGAAGCTTGCCTTCTATTGTAAGGATTTGTTCCCGGGCTTCTCTGCTTATGACGCTTTGAAAATCCCGTACCATGGTGGGGAAGGGGTGGGGACCCATCACCGAGCCGAGTACATAGTGGGTGTCATGAACTCTTGTAGTCCATTCCCGCATGGTTTCGTTGACCGCATCTTTGAGAGTTTGGGTTCCCGAGGTAACCGGGTGAACCGTTGCGCCCAGCAGTTCCATCCGGTACACGTTGAGCGCCTGCCGTATGGTGTCCTCTTTTCCCATAAAGACTTCGCACTCCATTCCCAAAAGCGCCGCCGCTGTGGCCGCCGCAACGCCGTGCTGTCCCGCTCCTGTTTCGGCAATGATCCGGGTCTTGCCCATTCTTTTTGCCAACAGGGTTTGTCCCAGAACATTGTTGATCTTGTGGGATCCGGTGTGGTTCAGATCTTCCCTTTTCAGATATATCTTCGCCCCTCCGAGATCCTGTGTCATCTTCTCTGCATAATAGAGCAGCGAAGGACGGCCCGCATAGTTTTTGAAAAGCCCGTCCAGTTCCGCCGTAAAGGCGCTGTCGTCTTTGTAGTGATTATAGGCCTTTTCCAGATTGATGATTTCGTTCATCAGTGTTTCCGGAATATACTGTCCGCCGTAATCCCCAAATCTTCCTCTGCTCATAGTGTGTTTCCTTTGCCGTTTTCTGTGTTTGTCATTCGTACCGTCCTCACCAACTGCATTATTTTCTCCCGATCCTTTATTCCGTCTGTTTCCGCTCCGCTGGAGATATCAACCCCAAAGGGGTTTAGGGCGAGCGCCTTTTCGATATTGTTTTGGCAGATACCTCCGGCGAGAAACCATGGTTTGCCCAGAGCCTCGATCCGCTCCCGTTGTACGGAACCGGGTTTCAGGACTTGCCAGTCAAAGGCTTGTCCGCTGCCTGCGCCGGAATCGATGAGACAATAGTCCGCTCCGGCTGTGACGTCCGCCGCTGTGTTTCCTTTTAGCGCTTCCAGGCTGCTGCTTTGTATTGTTTTTATTATCCGAATGGGTTCTCTTCTGCCTGCGTCCTGTTTTGCCGCACATGCTTCTGAAAGCTGAGTTGAAAGCAGAGCTTTCAGCTCGGCGATATATGCGCTGTCTTCGCCGCCGTGAAGCTGCGCTATGGAGATAATGCCGTTTCGGTAGAGCGCCGCAATAGCTTCTATCGGAGCGTTTACGAATACGCCCACCGGTATAATGCCTTGTGTCAGAGACTTCCGCAGTGTTTCCGCCCGGGCAGGGGAGACCTGCCTCTTCCCCGGGGCAAAGACAAAGCCGATATAGTCGGGCAGGGCTTCGTTGACATACTCGATATCCTGTTCCCTGAAAAGACCGCAGATTTTAATCTTCATGATACGCAGCCTGTAATTCAGAGAGGAATTGTTTTTTATTTTCAGAGCGCATGAGGCTTTCCCCTATCAGGACAGCGTTAATGCCTTTAAGTGCGTTCA
>JAITWB010000057.1 GCA_031285525.1 Spirochaetaceae bacterium | reverse complement strand
AGCGACGCCGTCATCGCAGGCACTGCATCCATCGGCGGACGTCCCGTGGTTCTCGCCCTCATGAGCTTTGCCTTTATGGGCGGCTCCATGGGTTCCGTGGTAGGTGAAAAAATCTCCCGCGCTATGCTGAAAGGAGCGGAAGAGCGGCTTCCTGTCATCATCTATACCACTTCCGGGGGCGCCCGTATGCAGGAGGGTATCGTCTCCCTCATGCAGATGGCAAAGACCTCCAGCGCCGCCGCAGAGCTCGACCGCTGCGGAGTTCCTCTGTTCATCATGCTCTGTGATCCCACCACCGGCGGAGTAACCGCCAGTTTCGCCATGCTGGGGGACGTGATCTGCGCCGAACCGGGGGCGCTCATCGGCTTTGCCGGTCCCCGGGTCATCGAAGGCACCCTCAGACAGAACCTCCCGGAAGGGTTTCAGCGGGCTGAATTTCAGCTCCAGAAGGGCTTTATCGACTGTATCGTCCCCCGCAGTCAACAGCGGGAGTTTTTCATGAACATGATCGATGCCCACTGCGCCGCCGGATCAGGGGCGGAAAAAAATCCCGAATCAGAAAAAGATGACGAAGAGGAGGCTCTCTGATGGCTCTGCCGAAACAGGATGAAACAAAATTAGATATACTGGTGCAGGCTGCGCAGGATGCGGGTCTCGATATATCGGCGGAACTTTCGAGTATCGCCCTCAAGCTCCAGGCAAACGTGGATACCGCCAGTAAAGTATGGCAGCGGGTAGAGCTTGCCCGGAATCCCGACCGCCCCCGTACCCTGGACTATATCGGAATGATCTTTGACCGATTCGTGGAACTCCACGGGGACAGGCATTTTGGTGACGACCATGCTCTGGTGGGCGGTATCGGCTTCCTCGACGGCATCCCGGTGACGGTCATCGGCAACCAGAAGGGACGCAACCTCAAGGAGACTCTGGAACGCAACGGCGGCATGGCAAGCCCCGAAGGCTACCGCAAGGCGCTCAGACTTGCCAAGCAGGCGGAGAAATTCCACCGCCCCATTGTTACCTTCATCGACACCCAGGGAGCCTATCCCGGAATCGAGGCCGAAGAGCGGGGTATAGGCGAAGCGATTGCCCGAAACCTCATGGAATTCAGTCAACTCAAGACACCGATCATCTGCTTTGTCATAGGTGAAGGCGGCTCCGGCGGCGCTCTTGGCATTGGTGTGGGTGACAAGATCTACATGCTTGAAAACGCCATCTACTCGGTTATATCTCCTGAGGGGTTTGCATCGATTCTGCTTCGAGACTCTACCCGTGCAAAGGATGCGGCATCGATCATGAAAATCACCGCAAGCGACATTCTGTCCCTCAAAGTGGCAAACGGCATTATTCCCGAACCGCAAGGCGGCGCCCATATGAGTCCCCAGGAGGCCGCAGCAGCTGTGCGCGCACAAATCCTCACAGACCTGAAAGACCTGATGAAGCGTACCCCTTCGGTACTGGTGAAATACCGCAACCGGAAGATCCGTAAGTTCGGCTTCTTTTCTGAGGGTGAGGAGTAGGAGGAAAGGCTGAATAAGTCTTAAAAGAAGAAACGGGTAGTTGCTAAAAGAGCTTTAGTGACTGCCCGTTTTTTGTTTTTGTAGGTGTTTTTTTGGGTATGCTTGATTCTTCACTCTCAAAGATATATCCTATAATGCATAGGAGGCTGTAATCATGACTGCTTCGTCTCTGATCCGTATTTTCGTAATCACATCAGCGTTATTTTGGTTGTTTTCCTGTGGACAAGCTCCTTCCCCTATCAAAAATACGCCTGGTGATATATACACTGGATTGTCTCAGCCGATAAAAAAGATATCATTTCCTTCTGGTATCAATACTATGTCCATCGATATTACTGAGTTGACAGGGCAGAGTGTGTTCCTTGCAAAGGTCAACCGTTCCCAGGATATAGCGGATTATGTTGATACTGGACTTGCATGGGGAGCGGGAGTCAGCAGGAGCGCTGCTGACGGGCGTTCTCATGCCGGAACTGACGGCAGGACTATGATTTCAGAAAATCCTGCCGTTTCCGGTGTTTTCCCCGACGGCGTGGTTCGGCTTGATTATAAACGGGCTCAGGAGTTTAACAGAAATCATCCTCCGGTGAGAGACTCTGTGCGTTCCAAACCGCTTCGCTCCCAGCTTAGGGCAGCTACGGCTGTTGTGGGAGACACCCGGACGTTTTGGGTGGATAATCCTGAGGGTCAATGGTCCAGTATTCCCGCTGTACTCAGGGCAGTCGGGGATAACTGTAATGTGTGGGTTGCTGACGTTAACTTTGACGATAATTCGGGGACTAAATCGGACAATAAGATTACTTTTGCCCAAGCTCAGGCGATTGCCGGGAATTTCGATACAATATATGGTCTCACAACTGCTATATACGGGTATGAATACGGCGGAGGAGTTTCCTCCAGTGCGCCTACCTATGGAGGGAAGGACGGAGATCCCAAGATTCAGATACTCGTATACGATATAGACTATGATTTTTTTGGAAGCCAGAAGAGCGGAACTCTGGGGTATTTTTGGTCAAAGGACTTTTTTACCCAGGAAGAACTTGCCGGCAACAATATGAAAACCAATCTCTCTGAAATCTTCTATGTAGATGCCCATTTTACGGACGACTATGAAGACGTGGTGTATTCCACTCTGGTACATGAATTTCAGCATATGATTAACTTCAATCAAAAAGAAATTGTCTACGGAAAACCGATTCCCGAGACATGGTATAATGAGATGCTTTCCATGATTGCGGAGGATATGATATCCCCGCTGATTGGGATAAATATGACCACTGGCGGACATCCGATAAATGTCCGTATTCCGACCTTTCTTGCGGGATATAACCTCGCAGGTGTCTCCGAATGGCTGGGCGGCAGCGAAGAGTATTATTCCTATTCCAATGTTTATGCCTTCGGCGCTTTTCTTGCCCGTAACTTCGGCGGGGCAGAGTTGATAAAGGGAATAGCTTCAAATGCTCTGACAAATATGGAATCTATCTCCAGCGAACTCAATAGGGTAAATGCAGGGCTGTTTCCATCAGTCAATTCGGCATTTACCGATGCTCTGGGGTTATATGCGCAGGCATTTTTGTACAGCGGTAGTGGGAAGCCATCAGGGGCATACACCTTTGATACAACCGATTCACGAAGAATTAATAACACTAACTATACCTTTACGGCGTTTGATATATGGAAAATACCCAATGCCGCCAAAGGTGACGGACCTTCAGTGTTTGATATGACTGACTATTGGGAGCCCATGCCGGGACATTCTGTTCTGCTCCTCTCTTATCCGGAATGGCAGGGCAGGAATGGCACCCTGAAAATAGAGCTTGAACGTCCCGCAAGTTCTGATATCGATTTATACCTTATGGTGCGGTAGGGGAGGGTCTATGGATTTTGCAAGATATCCGGTAAAAGCATGGTGCTGTATTATATGCGCCTTCTGTATCGTTGGAACGACCTTGCCTGCCGTAGGAAGAGCTGATCGGCTGGAAATCACTGGGCGGGTAAAAATATACGGCTCCGCCCCTCATACCTATGTGGGAATCGAAAGTGCGGAGGACGGAACAGTGTATTCCGTCTATCCTCCCGAAAAGGAGGAAGCTCTGAGGGAATTACAGGGGCGGCTTATCCGGTTCAAAGTAAAGATACTTGATAAATCACAAGAGAATCAGAGTTTCGGGTTGGGTAGTCTCATGCTTTCAGGTCCTACGGTTACCCCTCTTTCGTGGAAGATAGTGAAGCGTTAAGACGGCTCTGTTTTGATAATAAGATCAGGTATCTTCCAGCAGCCAATCAATAACGTTTATTTTCTGTATTCCTTTGTAGGTTGTTACAGGTTCGACATCGGTGGTAAGTAAAATTCGGCGATTGTAATCTTTTATTAATTCAAAAGGCCGTATTTCCCGCTCAAAAGTGGTTTGTTCTTTTGTTGTCCATGCTGCTTGTATATACTCTTGTGTTCCATCAGGTTTTCTCACAACAAAATCAACTTCTGAATCATCGGCTTTTCCAATATGTATCTGATTTCCTCTCCGCAGCAATTCTAAAAAAATAACATTTTCTAAATTATGCCCCAAGTCAAGACTGATTTTGTCGCCAAGGAAATATTTTTTGAGTCCTAAATCAACGGTGTAATACTTTTCCTGGGTCATCAAAAGCCCTTTTCCCCGCAAATCGAAACGTTTTACTTTGTAAAACAGAAAAGACTCGACCAGTGCCTGAATATAGTTATCTACTGTATTATGGGAAAGGGAAAGATGGTTATTTGTTTTTAGCGTATTTGTTATTTTTTTAGGGGAAATAGTTGAACCTATAGAGTCAAAAAGAAATGCCGTCGTTTTATAAAAATGTTCTTCATTTCGCCATTTATTACGTACTAACACATCTTTTTGAATAATATTTTCTATTACGTCTTGAAGATATCCTTTAACATACGTTTCAGGTAACTCAAAAATTCCAGGCATTGCTCCAGTATCAATATATTTTGCAAATAACAAATCTGTTCGTGACGAATCCGGTTGAGTTAAAACAAATTCCTTGAATGAAAATGGCAGAATATGGATAGATATGTAGCGTCCTGTAAGTAATGTTCCTAATTCGCTTGAGAGCAGATACGCATTTGAACCTGTAATGTACACATCAATGGTTGGTTTTACATACAGTCCGTCCACAAGCCGTTCAAATTCTTTCACCTGTTGTATTTCATCAAGAAAGACGTAACAAGGCTTGGATACATCTAATTGATTTATAATGTGATAATACAAACCTTCAAAATCGTTTAACCATTTACGATTTTCAAGCGCTTCAAAATTCATAAAAACAATTTGATTTTCGTCCACCTTGTCTGAAATGAGATAATCACGAAACATATGCATTACAGTAGATTTTCCGCTGCGTCTTACCCCGGTAAGCACTTTTATCAGATTTTTATCCCGTAATCCGATAAGCGTATTCATATAATCTTGCCGTGGAATATGTTTCATGTCTTATTTATAGACCAAAGTTGGTGATTTGTCAATGTTTGGTCTATTGCCCCCCCCGTTCTGTACAGAACCTCCATTTTCTGCTATTCTTTACCTTAATATGTCAGATATACGAACCCTTTGGCGCGAAGCTGTCGCGCTTGCCCTTACGGAACTCAAAAATAATCGTTCCATCGATATAGCCGATGTTTCCGCCGATGCCGTTGTCACGGAGAACCCTCCCAAGCCGGAGATGGGTGATATCGGTATACCCCTTTTCCTCTTTGCAAAGCAGTTGAGGATGAGCCCCCCTGTCATAGCCGCGGAGGTGGTAAAAATCCTCACCGGCGGTACCGGAGCGGCGGCGGAAAAGGCTGCCCTGCTTGGCGGTTCTGTGCAGGCGGACGGCCCCTATATCAATATAAAACTCGATAAGGGTACCGAAGTTCGGACCATACTTGAAGGTATCCGGCAGCAAGGAGCTGAATACGGAACCCGTAATGCTCAAGGGGAACAGCCCCTGACCGGACAGCGGGTGATGATAGAGTTTTCAGGTCCCAATACCAATAAACCTCTTCACTTGGGGCATCTCCGCAACGATGCCCTGGGGGAAAGCGTCTCCCGGATCATGGGATTTTGCGGCGCAGAGGTTCTCAAGGTTAATATCATCAATAACCGGGGCGTTCATATCTGTAAATCCATGCTTGCCTATCAGCAATTCGGTGAGGGGAAGACCCCTGAGTCGGAGGGCATAAAGAGCGACCGCTTTGTGGGGGACTGGTATGTGCAGTTTCACCGCTGGTCGGAAGGGGAGGGTAAGAATGCGGTACCGCCCCTGGAAGCGCAGGCACAACAGATGCTTCAGGAGTGGGAGCGGGGAAACCCTGAGGTTATGGCTCTCTGGAAGCAGATGTCCGACTGGGCGGTGAGCGGGATAAAGCAGACCTATGAGCGTACTGGTATAGCATTCGATAAATATTACTACGAAAGTGAAACCTATCTCAAGGGAAAGGACGAAGTCCTCCGGGGCCTCAAAGAAGGTGTTTTCTATCAGGAAGAGGACGGTTCCGTCTGGATAGACCTCGCCGAGATAGGGCTTGATAAGAAGGTTCTCATGCGCAAGGACGGCACCACATTGTACATCACTCAGGACATCGGTACCGCCATCGACCGCCACAAGGACTGGCCTTTTGACCGGATGGTCTATGTGGTCGCCAGCGAGCAGATATACCACTTCCGGGTACTCTTTTACATATTGAAGAAACTGGGCTACCCCTGGGCGGAACAGCTCTATCACCTGTCTTACGGAATGGTAAACCTTCCAGAGGGAAAGATGAAAAGCCGAGAAGGTACTGTAGTGGACGCTGACGATCTCATCAACCAGCTCCGTGACGGCGCTCTTGAGGAGATATCTGCAAAGGGACGGGAAGAAGCTGTGGGAGATCCCCAGGCTGTGGCGGAAAAAGTCGCCCTCGGCGCGCTCCATTACTATCTCTTGCACATTACCCCTACCAAGGATATGCTGTTCAACCCCAAGGAATCCCTTTCCTTCAACGGTGAGACGGGTCCTTATCTTCAGTATATGGGCGCCCGCATCAGTTCCATCCTTCGGCGAGCGGAGGAAACAGCCGTTTCTGCTGGAGCGGCATCCGCAGGGGATACTTCTGCGAAGTCTATTCGGTACGATCTTCTTTCTTCGGAGACCGAATGGGAGCTGGTAAAACTCCTCGCAGGATACCCGGCAATGGTGGAGAAAGCGGCCAGAACCTATGATCCGAGCCTGATAACGGGGTATCTATACGATATATCGAAGTCATTCAGCCGTTTTTACCACGACTGCCCGATTCTGAATGCTGAAAATCCTGAACTCATTTCGGCACGGCTGGAGTTGAGCCGCGGTGTGCTTGTGGTACTGAAAAGTGCGATGAATCTGGTACTTATTCCATTTCTTGAGACTATGTAAGGGGAAGAGCCGTAAAAATCTTTGACTTTTGCGGCTCTTCGTTGTTATTTTATACGAAAGAGGTGGCCTTTGAATAAACAGCTGAAAGAGAAAATCACGGAGGCTTTTTCGTCGGTACTGCCGATTACGGTCATCGTGTTGATACTGAGCATCTTTCTTTCCATGCCTGTGGGAACGATTGTGATGTTCGTCGGCGGCGCAGCGCTGCTGATCGTCGGCATGGGGTTCTTTACCCTCGGTGCGGACAT
>JAITWB010000254.1 GCA_031285525.1 Spirochaetaceae bacterium | reverse complement strand
CTTTGAGAGATCAATAATGAGAGATCAATAATGAGAGATCAGTGAATAGATCAGTACGTTGTATACCCAGTGTATTCCTGCAGCTATAAAGGGTGTGCCGGTTTTCTGTACCAGGATCCGCAGCAGGATTCCTGCGATACAGGCGTTGATCACCGCCGGGGCTCCGAGATACCAGTGGGCGGGAGCAAAGAGCAAGATCGGGAGCAGTTCTGGGATGCGCTGTATAGCGGCTTGTTTGGGAAAGAGTCCTTTTAGTATTGTTCCTTGAGAAACTATCGTTTCTCCGGTAAGGGGCAGATACCAGCGATAGAGTATTTCTTCGTAGCAGGCGGACACAAGGGTTCCTACGGCGAATAGCAAGTCTGGAGCTGTTGTAACCGTTACCGGGAGAGGCTGTTTTATATGAAAGCGGGCGGATAAAAACTGGATGCTGAGCATACTTGCGAGCAGGGCGGTAAAGACTGCGAGCGATAATAGTGCCGCCCCGATGATATTCCGTCTATTTGCAGCGCTGCTGCGGGGCTGTAAAGGGTGTCTTCCGCAGAGCAGAAGCAGACCTATACAGATTCCGGCGGTAACGGCGGTTCCGGGGATGGTAAAGGCTATTTCCTCAGGTTCGCTTCTCTGGGTAAGAAGAGGCGGCAGGGCGAGAATAAGGATTATAAGGAAAAATTCCAGCGCTTTTGAAAAAATGCGCTTTTTATTGACATCCATGTATGATACTATACTATAAAGATGGGTGTTGTTATATTAGCGATTATACTAATCGCAACAGTTTTTGTGCTGCGTTTTTCTCATGCCGGAAGGAATATATCTGAGTTGGTGAGATTTTATTCCGCAGGAATGGATCACGGTTTTGTGAGGAATGAGATACGGTTGCTCTGGAAGGTTGGTAAGTATGCCGAGCTGGATGTTCCTTCGGCGCTTTTTTGGTCTATTCCGACTCTCGATAAAAGCCTTGCAGTTATCTTAAAAAGAGCGAAAGCTGAGGGGCGGGAAAATGATGAGGAGATCCAGGGCTTTCTGTCCCACTTGTATTCCTACCGGACAAAGGTGGAGATGAATCAGGCGAAGTACAAGAAGGGAATCACCTCTTCTCGGGATATGGTGAAGGATCAGCGTCTGCGGGTGGTGCTTAAGGGCAAGGGCGTTTTCGCTTCACGTGTGATGATGAATACGGCGAAAGCGCTCATTATTTCTTTCCCCTTGATGACCGAAAAGGAATTGACCGGTATTCCGTGGAAGAACCAACGGATTAATGTTTTTTTTAGGCGTCAGAATGATGCATCCTATTTTTTTGAAACCCTGGTGTTTGATATGGGGATGCATCACGAAACCCCGACGCTTACGGTGGGGCATACCGATGAGCTTATCCGCACCCAAAAGCGGAAGTCCATACGGGTTGCCTGTTCGTTTTACGCCCAGTTGTATATCAAACGGTTGATTCCGGGGCAGCTCACCGATCCCTGCAAGGTAGAGACGGAAGCGGGAATGAGATGCCTTGTGGAGGATATTTCCGAAAAGGGCGCTCTTATCCGTATTGGCGGGAAGGGCGCTTCGGGGATGACTGTAAAGATACAGTTTACGATTCAGGATATTGTTATTGTAATGACCGGTATTGTTAAGGGGGTTGAATACAAGGAAGAGACGAATCAATCTCTTCTTCACTTTCAATGCGACAGTATGGCTCCCCGGATGCGGAACGCTATCCTTGCCTATGTCTACAATATTCTGCCGAAGGAAGAAAAGGATATCCTTGATGCTATCAGGCTCTCTGAAGAAGATAATCCTGATGAGGAATCTACTGATTCTGCTGAATCTATGGAGTCCGTATCCTCAGAGAGTATATCTGACGATGCGGAAGATACCGCCAGTGCTGAAGAGATGGAGCCGGTTATATGAAAAGAACTATCCTATGCCTTGGATTGATTTTTTGTTGTTTAAGTACAGCAATTTCCGGAGAAACCATTGTTTCTCAGGAGCTGCTTTCATACAAGAGGTTGTTTATCAAAGCAAGTCTTTCGGATAAAACATCCCTTCTCAGGGATGCCGCCGGAAAAACGTCAGTAGACATGGGCTCTCTGTTTATCGATGCCCTTCAGTTCGCCATCGAAAGCCGCCCTGTGTTGGGAGGAGACCCTGAGCTTATCCAGCTGACGGTGCAGGGATTGAGCTTTGTTAATACCTATAACCCTCAGGAGCATCTTCCCTTGCTCTGGCAAGTATTCGAAGTTTTTCCAGAGGTACAGGTTCGTGTCCTTGTGATGGAGTCTCTGGGAGCTATCGCTGCCGCCGCTTCCTCTGGAACAGATGAGATCGTATCCAGGCTGAATACATTCCTTCTTGAGCAGGCATCTCCCGGTAGGGCAGACGATTCCGTGGTTTTGGCTGTGGTGAATACTCTGGGGAAATTCAATGATAGTACCTCTTTTATCCCGCTATTCAGGGTGGTAAGCGGAAACAGGTCGTCCTCTGTCAGAGATGCCGCAGCGGCAGTTCTGAATACGATAACAGAGAATTACGCCAAAAACATCATTTCCCTCATCCGTACCGAGTCTTTGCCGGGAAAACTGGCGGCATTCCGCCTGTCCGAAAAAAATACTGCAATTTCTGACATTTTAAAGGGAGAAATTGCTGAAACTGCCTTGAAAACCGCGATAGATATATCAGAGACTTCGCAGGAAGGTGAGCAACGAAAGATGCTCCGGCATCTGCGGCGTGAGGCGGTTCTGGACATTACCGAAGTTCGCTGGAGCCGTGCGTCGCCGCAGGTTATACGGTATATTTACATGACCCAGACGGATTACAAAAACAATCTTGTTGACGCAGATGCGCTTATAGAGGTTATCGATTGTCTCAGTGTTATGGGAACCCAGGAGGCGGCACAGACGTTGTCTATCTATCTTGGGTTGTTGAATTCTGACACTGAAGAAACCGGTTCTTACAATGAGACAGTGGTCCTTGCAGTTATTAATGCCCTTGGAGCGCTGGGAGACAAGATTGCTTTTGATTATCTGTTGTATGTCAGTTATCTCTCCTATTCGGAGACCGTTATCGCCGCTTCCCGTGACGCTATGGGGAGGTTGACATGGTAATGTCATCTACAGTTACTGCTTTAGCGGTATGGGCTGCCCTTGGAGGGGCAGCCCTTTTTTATGGCAAAACGGCGGGACTTGCACTGGTCACCGCCGTTTTTGTATTCACTTGTATCAAGCGGCGCATGGCTGTGAGACCCAGAGACAAGAACGCCGCGCTCAGGAACACAGCTGTTGCCCTTATTCTGGGTGCTTTGGTTGGGGGATGGGGACTCTATCGTTCTGCCGAATCGGAACGCCCGCTGGTGAGCCTTGCCCCGGCTTCTCAGATACGGAGTATTTCGGGGGAAGTTGCGAGTAATGCGGTTATTACCGGCAGCGGCAGGTATTACCGGATATTCCTTGAGGCGGATGAGGTAACTACTGGCGGTTATACAAATGGCGATGGGAAAACCGCAGCGTATTCTGCGAAGGGGAGGGCGCTCA
>JAITWB010000249.1 GCA_031285525.1 Spirochaetaceae bacterium | reverse complement strand
CTTGCCCCCTCCTAAAATGATTGATAATACTCTGGACACGATGCACTCCTTGTCTGTATAGTATAAATCACAATGCAGGAATTCACAAACGAAATTTCAGAAAAAGTGTACGAAAAGATTGCATCATCCGGTGGTTTCTCTCCACATATCACCTATATGCGTACCATACCTGCCAGAGAGGGTGTTTCCGCCCCTCTGCCGGACTCTCTTCATCCCGAACTCAAGACCGCTTTGGGCCGTCACGGCATACGTTCTCTCTACTCTCATCAGGCGGAAGCCTGGGAGTCGGTCCGGAACGGAAACAATACGGTCATCGTAACACCCACCGCTTCAGGAAAGACCCTCTGTTACAACCTCCCCGTCATGCAGACCCTCCTCGAAGACCCCAAGGCAAGAGCGCTCTACCTCTTTCCGACAAAGGCGCTCTCCCAGGATCAGCAGTCGGCGCTGAACGAGATCGTATTTACCGGCACAGAAATGACAGCCCCCCTCAAAATCTGCACCTACGACGGGGACACACCCCAGACAATACGCCGGGATGCCCGAGAAAACGGGCGCATCGTCATATCCAACCCGGACATGCTTCACTCAGGAATACTGCCCAACCATCCCAAATGGCTCAAATTCTTCAGCGGTCTCAAATACATCGTCATCGACGAGATGCACAGCTACCGGGGCGTCTTCGGCAGCCATATCGCGAATCTGGTGCGCCGCATCCGCAGACTCGCCTCGTTTTACGGCTCGGATCCGACATTCATCCTCTGTTCAGCTACCATCGGGAACCCGGCGGAACTGGCGGAGCAAATCGTCGGCAACCCGGTAACGCTCATAGACAACAACGGCGCCCCCTCAGGGGAAAAAACGGTTATCCTCTACAACCCTCCCCTCATTGATGCGGTGCAGGGTATCCGCCGGAGCGTCATGAACGAGGGACAACGCTGGGCTCTCGCCTTCCTGCGTGAACGAATCAAAACCATCCTCTTCGCCCACTCCCGGATACGAACCGAAGTAATTGCTTCCTATATAAACGAATCCCTGCGGAATGTGTATACCGAAAACAGCCGCACACGGGTAGAACCCTATCGGGGAGGCCTCTTGCCGGGAGAGCGGCGGCAAATCGAACAGGGTCTGAGAAACGGCGACATCATGGGAGTCGTCTCTACCAACGCCCTGGAGCTGGGTATCGATATCGGCGGACTGGACGCCTCGGTAATCACCGGCTTTCCCGGCTCCTTCGCTTCCTTTTGGCAGCAGGCGGGACGCGCGGGCCGAAGGCAAACCACCTCGGCGGCGGTGTTCATAGCTTCCTCCTCTCCCCTGGATCAGTTCATCATCTCCCACCCGGAATACTTCTTCGAGCGTCCCCCTGAGGAAGCCCGGATCGACCCGGAAAACCCCTATATTCTCATAGATCATATCAAGTGCGCCGCCTTCGAGCTGCCCTTTACGGATGCAGAAATCGCAGAGGGACGCTTCTTCGGCGAAAACGCCCGGGATGCCCTCGATTTTCTGGAAGAAGACGGCATCCTCAGGCACACTGCAGGCCGGTGGCACTGGTCAGAGCGCTCCTACCCGGCGGAAGCCATAAGCCTCCGTTCCGCCATGATCGATAACGTGGTAATCATCGATATTACCAAGGGAAAGCACGAGGTCATCGGCGAACTGGACAGGCCTTCCGCAAAAGAAATGGCCTTCCCCAAAGCGGTCTACATCCACCGGGGACGGCAGTATATGGTAAAGGAACTGAACATCGAAGAACGCCGCTGCTACGTGGAAGAGTCAGAGGTCAACTACTTTACCGACGGCGTCACGAAGAAGGACATAAAACTGCTAAGCGAGGATTCAGAGCTGTTTTTTACCGAGGATGGGCTGAATGAGAACGCTCCTCACGCAGACGGTTCTCCTGAGAACGATCCTCGTGAGAACGAAACGCTCCTGTTCAGAACCATCACCGGAGATATGCTCATCCGCTCACAGGTCACGAAGTTCAAGAAGCTGAAATTCCACACCCATGAGAACATAGGCTTCGGAGAGATATTACTGCCCCCGGAAGAAATGGAAAGCCGGGGGACAGTGCTCGTCTTCGACTGGGAAAGCAAGGCCGGCAGTTTCCTCAAATGGGCGGAAGAACACGAAACGGACTTCCGCCGCGACCCCGAATCCCGTTCAGAAACGGCGCAAACCGCAAACGCAGACAACGAAATGATCGCCTCGGGACTCATTATCGGAGGGCTTGGAAAACTCTTGCAATCCGTAGCCTCCCTGTACCTGCTCTGCGATCCCCGTGACCTCGGCCGTGACCCAAGAGTGCGGGACACCCATTTCGCCGTCCCTGCCCTGTACATCTACGACCGCTGCCCCGGCGGCAACGGACTAACCGAGTCCCTGCCGGAAAAACTCCCTGCAATACTCACAGCCTGCCGGGAACTGGTAAGCACATGCCCCTGCGAAAACGGCTGCCCCTCCTGTATCGGAGTCGATGCAGCAGCAACGGGAATCAAGGAACTCACCGTAGAATTTCTTTCTATTATAAGCGGGAACATATAAGGCTATGGCCCGCTCCTCCCTTTCAAGCAGACTGAGCCGCATACGTGAGAGCCAAAACGCTCCCAGTCGATCCGTTGAGCCTCCCCTGCCTGAGTCTGCAAATGCCCCTCAATCCGCAGCCCTTGCAGAACCGTTGCCGGAGTCAGCGAAGGAAAGCCCGAATGCAGCCCTACCCAAGATACTGACAGACGGAGGATGGCGGATTACAGAGGATAACATCTTTGCCCGAACGGTACGGCACCGGTTTGTTTCCGAAACGGGTACGTCAGGAGACACTTTTCCTGCAAAACTCTCATCCCAACTGGAACTGTTTTTCCCCCGGGAAGCGGCGCTTTTTACCGATAAGGACGGACACCCCCTTCATCCAAGCCTGGAGGATTTCCGCTTTTTCGATATCGAAACCACCGGACTCTCCCGGGGCGCGGGTACTGTAGCGTTCATGCTCTGTGCCGGAAGATTCGAGGCAGAAGACTTCATCGTAGACCAGCTTATCCTCCCCGACTACGACCGGGAAGCGGACTTCCTTTCTGCGGTAACCCGGTTACTTGGAGCTTCCCCGCAGATCACCCTGATTTCATTCAACGGCAAGTGCTTCGACAGCCAGATTCTCCAAACACGATACCTCATGAACGGAGTACGCCCTCCCTTAGCCTTTTCCGGTACTGGTGAAGTACATCACCTTGACCTTCTCTACCCCAGCCGCAGACTCTGGGGAAAACTCTTCGGTTCATGCAGACTTTCGGTTCTGGAAGAACAGCTCCTCGGAGATCCCAGAAAAGACGACCTCCCCGGCAGCATGGCTCCCGAAGCGTGGTTCAGCTGGCTCAGAACGGGGGATGCGGAAATGCTGTTCAAAGTGGGAGAACACAACCGAGACGACTGCATCACTATGCCCCGCATACTGACTCGCCTTAACAGACTGGCCCTGTTAGGGGCGGCCCTAACAAGGGCGGCCGAGAATCCCCTCGCTGAAAACGCACTCCTCACGGATCCGGTAGATTATCACTCCCTGGGTACACTCTTTCTCGCATCCGGCAGACACCGGGGCGATCCCCAGCGGCTCCATACCGGAGAAATCCTGCTCAGGAAAGCTGTAACAGAACAGCACAATCCCCTATCAGCGCTTCTACTCGCCGCCCACCTCAGACGCAACGGTCTCTGGCAGGAAGCGGAACCTTTGCTGCTTCCCCTTGCGGAACAGGGAAACAAAAAAGCCCTGCTCATGCTTGCAATCGATGCGGAACATCGGAAGAGGGATTACCAACAGGCACTCTCCTTCGTCCAAAAGCTGGATTCGTCCGACGAGGATACGATTAAACGGATGGAACGGCTTACGAGGTTAACGGCAGAGTAACACAATCTCACCCCCATGGAGAGGCAATCCCTACGGGCGTATACAGTCATCGTATAAGCACCTATACGTCCAGCATATAGGCACCTATACGTCCAGCATATAGGCACGTATACGCCCACCGTATAAGCACATATACGGTGGGCGTATATAATAATTAAGTTCGTCTGCTGCGGTAGGATTTCCTACGCTTCCGAAGACTCTGCAAGCTTACTATTCAGTACAGAAAGAAAAGGCTGAATCAGGATAAGATCAAAAAGACCTGCGTAAAACAGTGCAACCACCAGAACAGCGAGATTATTTGCGAGAAATTGCGGGTCTGGTCTAAAATTCATCATTATCCCAATAAAGCCGATAAAGGCGGTAGTGATGGAAAACAGCCAAAACGATCGTTCCAGATCCCGGAAAAAACTTTGCGCTTTCTTCATTTCAGACCGGTTTTCTCCTGCCGCTGCCCGATACGCTTTTCCAATTCCCCCAAAACCGTGAATTCCTGCCATATAAAGGAATGGCAGCGCAGGAACAATAATAAAAGAAACCACATCGACCAGCCCCAGCGCAGCGCCGCTCAGCCAAATAATAGCAGCCAAGCCTAATACAGTAACCAAAATAGCAATAATAATTCTTCCTTTCATACCAACCTCCTAAAAAATGTATAATACGATCTGCTTACCAAGCAATCGGCTCTTGCAACAAGCTCGACTCAAAACGACTGGGACACCATTTCGAAAAACCGAATGAACCGCTCTTCCGCATCCTCCGGTATCTGCGCAGCGATCCGCTTCTCCAGATATCTCAAGGAAATGGCGCCTTCGGCGGCGGCACCTTCGGCTGAATGCACATCCGTCCGTCCAAAAGAAACAATGGTCATACAGCACACCAACGCTGCGGCG
The DNA here is from genome assembly GCA_031285525.1 of Spirochaetaceae bacterium. Next base: position 961 of record JAITWB010000249.1, on the reverse strand, counting down.
ATAACACCGGACATCTCAAAGGCGGACGTTATTTTCGCTGACCAGCCTTGAAAGGGGCCCCGCCTCGTCTTTCCCGTTACTGTGGAAAGCGGCGGCGGATTCCGCTCTCTCACGGTGCTGACCTCAGACTCAAAAACCTTCTGTATCAGTTCATCTGGATTCATCATATATCTCTCCTGTAGCTGCTGCGATCTGTTTTCGTATCCTGGCGATCTTCCACCGCACCGTGCCGCCGGGCAGTTTCAGAATCTTACCGATCTCTGCTGAATTGAGTCCTTCAAAGAACCGCAGAAAAGCGATCCCCTTATCCGGTTCCTCCAGACTGTTAATAACCTGCCTGCACTGCCTGAGGAGTTCCCGTTCCTCCAAGCCCGTTACCTGCGAATCCGGTACAGAGGGCTCAAGAACCTGACCTGCATCGCTGTCACCATTTCCGTAAACTCCGGCATCGAAAGACGAACTGTCCCCTTTTGAACCAACCAATACCGGCGATATCCGCCGGGCTCGTTTTGCGGCATCGGAGAAACAGTTTGCTGCGATACGGTAGACCCAGGGGGTAAGGGGCCGCTCAGGATTGTACCCCTTCAGTCCGGTAAAAGCCTTTATCAGCGCATCCGAAACAGCATCCTCAGCATCTGCGAAAGGCAGTCCCCGATACGCCCGTGCAAAGACAGTCAGCCGCCGATAATACGCCGCCCAGAGCCGAGCAAAAGCCTGTTGCCCCCGCTCACCTCCGTTCAGCGCATCATCCCGCAATAGTGTCGGGTCTACTGTTTGATATACAGTAGTGTCAGACATATTAGTGTCATCATTGCCTGAATAGCTTTGCATCATACTTATAATACGGCAGAAAAGGGTTAAGTGTTGGGCTGAGGAGGAAGAAAATAGTATATTTTTACATCTGAGCGGATTGGAGTGACTATCTCGTATAGCTCGATACTAAGGCTTAGTGTGCCTCGAC
>JAITWB010000195.1 GCA_031285525.1 Spirochaetaceae bacterium | reverse complement strand
GCAATGCGCAGCTCCTTCTCCTTCTTCTCCTGCCGGTGGCGGTAATCAGAAATTTTATTGGTAGCCTCTACGAAACGGTCAGAAAAACGCTCTATCTCCTCGGACTGTATCTCCGCCTTCTGGAAAACAGTCAGCAATTTATCCCGCAACTGCACCAGTTGAGGATCTTCAAACATATCCCTGTTCTGATCCCGGTCATAGAGCTGCTTCTTGAGATGCATATACTGCTTGAGTTCCGACAGCACCGGACGGAGATATTCACTATACGCATTTTTGAGACGCCGCTTTTCGGCCATCTCCTCGTTAATCTCCTTCCGGGGGCGGCTGTTTTCGTGTATGTCGATACGGGAAAACGCCTTCTGGGCGATGGCATAGAATTCTGGAATAATCATACCGGAATACTTGATCACATCACGGATGATATTTTCGCCATTCTCCATCTTTTGGGAGAGAGCAACTTCCTGTTCGGCGTTGAGAAGACTTTCTTTGCCTATTTCTCTCAGATAGAGCCGTATAGGATCGTCAACGGAGGAATCCTTTTCGCTGTACACAAGCCGTTTGCGGTCGGATTCGTCCTGTTTCGGATTCTCATCCTCACCCTCTTCTTCCTCGGATTCTTCCTCATCAAGCTCAGTCTCGGGCTCCTCCACCTCTACCTCGGGTTCTTCGTCTTCAAGCAACGGATCTTCCTCTTCCTGAAAGAGAATATTATTTTGCTGAAGCTGAGCCAATACCTTATCCATAAGGTCGGAATTTATAACAACCTCGTTGGGGAGAATTTCATTTATCTCCTCCCAACTGAGAATTTTCTTGTCCTTTCCGTAACTGATCAACTTGGCGATCACAGGCTCAAGCTCAAGATCGGTCATGCGCTACATCCTTTAACTTGATAAATTCTTCGTCTATGCTCATCTTTTCGGCAATCAGGCTGTGAAGTGTCTGGGTCTCATCTAAGGTAATACCCCTGTTCTGCCGTATCTTATTGACAATACGGTTTCTGCGGCGTTCCAGACTGTTACGCTTGATAAGTCTGATACTGTCTTCTATTGTCTGCTCTGAATTCTCGACGAATTCCCCAGAAACGATTGTTTCCGTAACGAGCCTGCGAAGACCCTCCCCGGTACAACGGGAAAGAATGCTGTCAGGAGTCAGGTCATCATTACGGTAACACTCTTCGGTAATAATAAAAAGATCCCTGGCGGCACTGTCTTCAAAATCATCGGAAGTCAGTGTCGAACGCATTAAAGTAAAATACTCACTATTGGACACACTTGCAAGCATTGCCCGTACTTCTGCGGTTTTCCTGATCGGTTTTCCCGGATCTTCCCGAACCTTTTCCGGTACAGAACCATAATCAGTATAGTGACGAAAGTCACCTTGAAGCTCCGCCGGACTAAGGGCATAATACTGAGCAACCCGATTCAACGATGACTCCCGCTGAATACCGGCGCTTAGTGAGGAAATATAGGGAAAAAGCGCCAGAGCCGCCTTTGTCTTACCTTCTATGGTATCCATCGAAGATTTCTGTGCATGCAATTTCAGTAAGTACTCCAAGTCAATTATAGCATTTTTCAGAATATCATGCAAGGCATCCGCCCCTTGATTAAGCAACACATCAGCAGGATCCTTTCCCCCGACGATAGCGATAATCTTAACCGTAAGCCCCGCTTTCCTGCAAAGCAGCACCGCCTTTTCAGTTGCCTTCTGACCCGCCTCATCACTGTCAAAAGACAGAAAAACCGTATCCGCAAAAGAACTGATAAGCTGTACCTGCCCCTCAGTAAGGGCTGTCCCCAGAGGAGCCACTGCCCGGCGAATCCCCGCCTGGTGCCAGGCGATGACATCCATATACCCCTCACAGAGGATTATCGACTTCTCCGTCCGCACCTCCGGCAAAGCCAAATGGAAGGCAAACAGAGTCTCACCCTTTTTATATTGAATCATCTCGCCGGAGTTGAGATACTTCGGCCCCTCCCCGTCGAGGATACGGCCGCCGAAGGCAACGGTCTGCCCCCGCCTATCCTGAATCGGGAACATCAGGCGGTTTGAAAAAAAGGAAACCTCGGGATATTTTTTTGAAAAGAGCCCTGACTTTCCCAAAAATTCGGAACTATATCCCTTTTCTGTAAGAAACCGATAGAGCCATCGCCTGTCAGCAGGGGAAAACCCAATCCCGAACTGCTCGATCATATCACTGCTTACCCCCCGTTCTGCAAGGTATTCCAAAACGGATTTCCCCATATCCGAAGAGGTCAGCAAAAAATGAAAAGTCCCTGCCACCCGCTTATACAGGTCGATGAGCTGCTCCTTGGTATCATCCCGTACCACATCAGGAGCCCCACCGCCTTCGTAGATAACCTCCACACCAGCCTTCTTTGCCAGCACCAGAACGGCTTCCATGAAGTCGAGCTTTTCCATCTCCATGCAGAAGTTGATAAGCCCCCCGCCCTTTCCACAGCCGAAACAGTGATAGGTTTTTTTATCCGGACGCACATGGAACGAAGGTGTTTTCTCGTTATGAAAGGGACAACAGCCCCACCAATCGCCGCCCCGGTTTTCGAGCCTCGTATACTCCCCCACCAGCTTAATCATATCTGTGCGGAGATTAATCTCGTTTATCGTCCCGGAACTAATACGCCCCATTACTCACCTGCAGCCCGTTTCGTATACAGTTGCGAAGCCGCTAACTGTCCCGCATTTGAGTGTTCTGACAGAGTTTTCGAAAAATAATGGGTACCTGCTCCGGGATCCACTACCCGAAAATAGTAAAAATCCGTATTCTCCGGAGAAAA
>JAITWB010000177.1 GCA_031285525.1 Spirochaetaceae bacterium | reverse complement strand
TTGTGAGGATAAAAACATGTTTGATTAAAGTAAAGATGATGCTAATGAACGAGGGTTGGCTGTTTACAGATTGTCAAAGTCGATAGGGCTTTTTTGTTGTGGTGTAGGATTTTTGATTTATATGATCATAGTGTCAATTAATTAAAAAAGGAGCAGGAATAATGCTGCGGTAAGAGAAAGGCAGAAGATAAAGCAGCCTTTGCTACTGTTTTTACAGCAAAGCCTTTTTTAACTGTTAAGGATTAATTAACTGAATGGAAGGATTATGATGAAGAAGGATACTAATTATATATATTTGATTTTTTATTTTATGGTATTGACAACAGCACTTACAAGTGGATATGTATTTGCTTATAAAGAGAGTCGTTTCGGAGGAATGATCTGTTTTATCTGTTTACTTTTTCTTGGGATAATAAGGACGCAAGAAAATTTAATCGATCTTAAACGAAAAGAAAATGAGGGAGATGCGCAAAAAACAGGATATGCTCGATATCATTTAATAAGATCTATTGGATTATTATTGGCAGCAGGAAGTGTATTATTGCTATTGATACTACTTTGGGGAAATTTAAATTGAAGGGCGAAATATCTTGATAGTGAACTAAGCGGCGATATGATAACGGAAAGGCAGATGAGGAACGAAAGTTCTTCGTCTGCCTTTTTTATGCCGTGGCGATATCTGATGCGGAAGCCCCTGCCGAGGCGAAGTGTCAGATAACTAAAAAGGATATAGGGGAACGGTCTTTTTCCCCCTTGTTTTAACCCCTGACTTTGTCTACAGTATAACTATGATATACGATTCAATTGTAATAGGAAAAGGTCCGGCAGGTATCAGCGCCGCCATATATATCAAGCGGGGCGGATTGGATGTGCTCGTACTCGGCTCCGGTGCGGGGGCACTGGAGCGGGCGGAGAAGATAGATAACTTCTATGGGTTTCCCCAAACGGTTTCCGGGAAAGAGCTCCTCGATCGGGGGCTGGAACAGGCGAAGCGTCTTGGGGTAACGGTAAAAACGGAAGAGGTTCTTGCCCTGAATATGGAAGAATACTTTACTGTGGTCACCGCTCGGGGACGGTACGAGACCAAAACGGTGGTGTTCGCTACGGGAAAATCCCGGGTGGGGTTAAAGGTTGCAGGATTTGAGGAACTTAAGGGTAAGGGGATTAGCTTTTGCGCCACCTGCGACGGGTTCTTCTTTAGGGACAAGAAACTTGCCGTAGTGGGGGCAGGGGATTATGCCGCCCATGAGCTCAAGGACTTGCAGGCCTTTTCTCAGGATGTTACCGTCTTCACCAACGGTGAAAAGACAGTTTCGTCCCTGATTCCGGCGGATATTCCGGTCATTCATGAGCCGATAACCGGCTTTTATGGGAGCGGCAAGCTTGAAAGTCTTAAAACCTCAGCAGGAGAATACCCGATAGACGGGGCTTTTATCGCTATCGGTACGGCAAATGCGGCGGACTTCGCGGCAAAGACCGGTATCGCTATGGAAGGCGCCAGTATCAGCGTAAACAGAGATTTTATGACCAATATGCCCGGTATCTTTGCGGCAGGGGACTGTACCGGGGGCTTGTTTCAGATAGCAAAAGCGGTTTCAGACGGCGCTCAGGCGGGACTGGGGGTGGTGAGCTATTTGAGGGAAGGGTGAAAAAAGTACTTCCCTGCCGAGGTCGTAATGAGTTTGTTTCTGCTTTTGGTTAGATGTTAAGCAAAAAGCTCCCTCACTTCTGATGAAATGAGGGAGCCTCCGAGTGATGGGGCATAATTGGTAGCTCAATTACTCCTCAATACCCGCTTATCCAAATGGTCTACTTTGAGACCTTTACAGTATATAGTTAGTCTTGATAAAAAACAATGTATTTTAAGGTTGTTTTAAGCGCTGCATTATGTCCCAAGGCTTGTTTTAAACGTATCCATTGTTACCGCATGATCCGTCCAGGGAAATGAAAAAGCTGCTCTTCTTTATACAGGAAATGCTGTTTTACTGTATTCTCCCTGCCTGGGGCGGTAACAAATATCTCGTCGGGGTTTTCCTGGGATTGCAAAACAACGCTTACATATATATCGGCCCATTCTTCGGTGGTAAACTCTATGGATAGGGGCAGCGGCGGTTTTTCTTCAAGGGTGAATTCGCAGATGTTTCCCCCTTCACGGGCTGTAAAGGGATAGTTCGCATCGAATATGGCGTAACCTGTTTCCCGGTAGACCGTTACCGTAATGCGCAGTGGTTTTAGTTCTGTGTCGATTTGTAATTCCACCCGTTTTCTGTCGAGGTAGGAATTGTCCGATGCGGTAACCCTGAGGCGCCTGTCGTTGAAAGGGATAGTCTTTCCTTCGGCGTTGTCCTTAGGGGGAATGGGAATGGTTACATACGCTTCTGCGGGCAGTTCTGTTCCAGTTCCATTCGGTGACTGGAGAATCGGTGTATTCACTTGCAGGGTTCTGCTTTCATAGTTGTTGTTGCCTGGAATGGGAACGGTTAGGGAGATATTCCCTTCGGTCTGCATATTGGCGGAGGTTATCCGGTGTTCTGAGACGGATATGTGTTGGGGCGCCTTTTCAGTGAATTGGGGCAGTATGAACAGCGCCGAAATAAGGATGATTGTTATTCCGGTAAATACCAGCGGGAGAATCGGCACCCTGTTGAGCCGTTTTCTGCCGAAATGACCGGTTTTTACCAATAGTCTGATTATGAATAGTTCTATGGGGATGAGAAGGAACGAGAGGGCGGCGTTTCCTGCGATGGAACTTGCAAAAAGGGATGCAATTGCGTGGATATATCCTGCCCTGATAGCTTCGTATCCGAAAAAGAGGAAGGGGATGCACATGACGATTCCCACCAAGAGAATGGAAATAAAATGTCTTACCCGGCTGAACAGCAGAGCGAGTATATATTCAGCTATAAAAAGAATGACCAGAGAGAAGTCTGCAATGGCGAATACGAGGATGTTCATGAGACAGGTGATGTGTACGAGGAAGCCGTAAATAAAACTGTCCCGGGGAAAGCGGATAAACCGCTGTAATAGCATAGACAGGGTAAATAAGAGAAAGGTAACTGTACCTTTGAGGATAAAGGCAATATAGGGGTACTGCGTCCAGCCGTCGGCGGTTCCGTATTTTAGGGTAAAAAGCTGAAAGGTGAGTTCCTGCCCCAGGTATAGGGCGAGACCGTTTATGACCAGAATCACCGGAATGAGATACCAGGTTCTTTTGAAGTCATTTCGGTATTCATACTGTTTGATGCCGAAGATGAAGGAGAACATGAATAAAATGAAAAAAGTGATTCCCGTTGCCAGAATCATGAGGAGTATGAGAATATGTTCATAGACAAAAAAGGAGTAATCGCCGATTTTGAAAAAACTGTAGTGTTTGTCCCATTCCCTGCTGGTGTCGGGATAGTAATGGCGTAACAGTTCCTTTAAAAAATCAGCCTTCGCTGTTTCTGTGGGAAGTGACTTCTCTGAGGGAAGTTGGATTTCTATCGCCGGAATGTCTCCGGTAAAAAAGGCGTCCAGTACCGGATTGTCCGCCATCCATCCCAGCCTAAAGAGGGAGAGAAAGGCTGTTTCCACTTCCCATGGAATATCCGCCGATTCAAGGGCGGTAATGGTATTCTGTAACAGCCAGGGCGGTGAGAGACTGCTGCGGGCGCCTGAATGTATACGCGCATTTTTGTTTGTACCTGTGCCCGGTAAAACCCGGATTACAGCAGTGGGTACCGTCGGGTCAATGGATTCGATAAAGGCTGTTGTCCCTTCGGGAACCGCAGGGATGACGCTTTCTACTGTAAAAACGATATCGACTCGGTGTTCCGGAGGTTCTTCCTGAAGGTACTTCCCAAAGGCTGTAAAGGCTTCGAAGAGCTCTTCGTCGTCCATGCCGTTTTGCCCAGCTTCGAAGTATAGTACTTCCTGTGCGGTTTCCGGTCCAAAGGACAATATGATGTTGTAGGGAAAAAGGAGGGATAGCGTTCCTGAGAGGACTTCCCTTTTTGGAGAAAACCCATTACTCTGTAGAGCATTATACAGCTCCTGTGAGGAAAGTGCAGACAGATGCGGCGCTGTCGAGAAGAGTGTCAATATGACAAATAGGAATCGGATTGCAAGGCGTCTATACATATTATAGAAGAGCATAGGTGTATATATTTATTCCGTCAAGATGTTTTCAAACGGGCAAATATACGTTATACTATGAATAATATATTACTTTTGGAGGGAGAATGGCTTCTTCTGGAAAAAAGCTTGTGATGAGTCTACCTCTCAAGCTCATTCTTACCCAGGATGGCGCGTCCTATTTTATTCGGCAGAATAAAAAACTGCTCAAGTTCAAACTTGCGGATAATGTCGAGGAATACGGCATATCCATGGATAATTTTTCTCCCGCATCGATTCAGCGGATGATTTTGATAGATTATATCTCCAAGATAGAGATATCTATGCCTGAATTCGTTTCATCCCGCCAAGAGATAATGGATATGTCCAAGTTGACTGTCTTTTCGATGCTCTATAGGCAGTTTGACCGGCAGGTTTTTAAGGAAATTATCAGTACCGAGGTGGTTCGTAAGCATAACCGTATTAATCCGTCGGAGCTTTTGGATGAACGTACCAAGATGAGCGATGCTGCGATCCGGTCGGCGCTCCTGCACAAGGACGCTTTGATTGCTGACGCTCAAAAGCAGATTCTTAAACCGGTATATGAGCGGATAGCCGCAAATGATTCCCTGTCGCCTGAGGAAAAGAATGTTATGCTTTTGATGGCGGAGAAGTTCATAACCTACCTCAGACCTTTTTGCTGGTATATTATACTCAAGTTTTTACGAACAGAGGGTATCGAGGAGATGTTCTCCCTTATCAGAAGTTCCCTTTTGGAATTCATGGAAAAGAGTAAGGTCGCCGAGTATATCGCTCTCATGGTTATGGAATTGGCGATCAATTCGGAGAATACCAATCTCCGTAAAGAAGCCCGGAAGATGTTTAAGGGTGTGATGGATGAAAGTTCCGTCGTGTATGATCCTGAGATAAGGCAGAAGGTTATTGCCGAGCTTTTGCGGAAGAATGAACTGGTGTTCATATCCTGGAAATTCGGCGGGGGCAGTACTTCCATCGGCGCTCAGGGGCGTTTACAGATTACGTTGTACAATAAAAGCGATGAATTCCTTGAAGTAAAAGAGAGTATTGAGGCAAAAAAGAATGCGAATCTCAAGAAAAAGGGGCTTATCGATTTTTACCGGGAGATGCCCGACGGAGAGGAGGGAACCGATCTGGGGCTGTTTTATCTTTCTTACCTCAATGAGGCTTGTGAGAAGGTGAATGTGAAATTCGAATCCCTGGTAAATAACTTCTCCAAAAGTGATTTGACCGTTATAAATCTGACCTTCTGGTTTTAGGTATCGGTTTTACGTATATGGTGAGAGGCTGCGCCGTTTTATCGGTTTTGTTTGGTATACTGTTTCTCTGGGGCTGTTCCGATACTGCTCCGGTTATTCTCGATGTACGGGCGACCCTCATCCGTGAGTATGATTCCGGGGGAAGGGCGAGGCAGCGGCTTGTGGTGTTTGCCGAGGATAACAATGGCGGTATCCGGGTAAAACTGCTGCGGGTGAGCCATTCCGAAAGCGGTTTTGTATGGACTATGCCAGCCTATTCCGAAGCGTATGGTTCCCGGTATTTGGTAAAAGACCATTCCTGGTCTGGGGCGGGGACTTTGTATCCCCCTCGGGATGAGTATTTTCCTGAAGGTTCGTATGAGCTTCTCTGGACTGATCTTGCAGGGAGAGAAGTGAGCGTTGATTTTGTGATAGGGGCGGAGGAGGCTTCCCGTACCGGCGGCGGTATAACTGCCGCCCTTCCTGTTCTGTCCATAAGCGATAACCGTTGGAGTCTTGCCCCTCAGTCGGATTATTTTTCTATTCGATATCTGCTCTGTTTTAATGCAGAGGATGAGCTTCTTTTTATGGATACTTATGAGAAGTTTCCTGCCTCTGTTTTAGCTCTGAGGGAGAAATATCCTGAGAGCGCGTATGTTAGGGCGTATGGGGCAAATAAAAAGGGAACAGCAGGGCTTCTGCTGTCTCCTGTGGATCTGCCTTAGGCGGATTCAGTATAAATTGAGGGTGTGATGAATAACGAGACGACAAACGGACAGGACTGTCCTGATTGTTCTTCTGAGGGGGCATCTCTGGGCGCTCCTATTCGAACTTATGTACTCCGGGCGGGGCGTATGACCGAGGCTCAAAAGCGGGGGTATGCCGAACTTTCGGGGCGGTGGTGTCTTCCTTTTGAACAAAAGCCTCTGAATTATACTGATATCTTTGATAATACCAATCCGGTGGTTATTGAGATAGGTTTTGGTATGGGAACCGCTACTGCGATTATCGCCGCTGAAAATCCGGAGATCAATTATATCGGAATCGAGGTACATACTCCCGGCGTGGGGAAGCTGCTCCACGAGATTCGGGAACGGGATCTCCGTAATGTACGCATTATCGAACACGATGCGGTGGAAGCCCTTGAGTATATGATTCCCGATAATTCTGTTGCCGCCTTTCATGTGTTCTTTCCCGATCCCTGGCCCAAGAAACGCCATCACAAGCGCCGTTTTATGCAGCGACCCCGGACGGATCTCCTCGCTTCAAAGCTCTGTTCCCGGGATGAGACGCCTCAAGGTCATCCTTTGGGCTACCTCTATATGGCTACCGACTGGGAACCCTATGGTATTTCCGCCATGGAGGAACTGACAGCGACTCCGACCCTGGTCAATTCCGCCGCTGATGTACCGGGAGGCTTTGCTCCCCGGCAAGAGTGGCGGCCTGAGACGAAATTCGAGATGAAGGGGCTCCGGGCAGAACGGGATATTTGGGAACTCTATTTTTTCAAGGAACAATAGCATGAATACAAAACGGATAGGTGAACTGGAGCGTTCTATTCGGCGCTATCAGGCTTCTTATTATGACGGTGAAGCCGAAATAACAGATGCTGAATTCGATGCCCTCTGGGATGAACTGCTTTCCCTTGACCCTGATAATCCGGTACTCAAAAAGGTCGGCGCCGACAGCTCTGATGGGTTTGCGAAGGCTCCCCACCTTATTCCCATGGGCAGTCAGGAGAAGGCGGCAGACCCGGAAGCTTTTGCGGTTTGGGCTGCAAAGCAGGATTTCGATGAGTTTTTGGTGGAGTATAAACTTGACGGCGCAAGCCTTGAGCTGCAATATGAAAAGGGCGTTTTTACCCGGGCTGTGACCCGGGGGGACGGAGCCGTGGGGGACGATATAACGAGGAATGCCTTGAAGATGCAGGGTGTGGTACTGAAACTCACCGATTCTGAGAGCTCTGTCCCTCTCCCCCTCACAGGCGGCGTTCGGGGTGAGGTTATTATGACCCACGTCGTCCATGACGAGCATTTTCCCGACAAGGCGAACTGCCGCAATGCTGCTAACGGTTTGATGAAGCGGAAGGACGGCTCCGGCAGTGAATACCTTAAAGTTATCTGCTACGATGCGTTTTTTACAGAAGGGGATGTGCCTTTTGCCGACGAAGCGGAGAAGCTCCGCTGGATTTCTGAACAGGGCTTTATTACGGTTCCTCTGGAAATATGCACGGGCGCTCAGGCGGTGGTGGATTACCGAGCCCATG
>JAITWB010000111.1 GCA_031285525.1 Spirochaetaceae bacterium | reverse complement strand
AGAGCGGCAGGGTTTCCGACGGTCTCCTCCAGAAAGATCCCCCGGCGGTCGATAAATCCCCGAAGGTTGCGGTGGGCGGAACAGGAGACTCCCACAGAAATAGGACAGCTGGCGCCGTGCCGGGGGAGACGGAGTACAATGGCATCCACGGCGAGCGCCCTTCCGCCGAACTGCGCTCCCAGCCCGGTGTCTGCGGCGATCTCCAGAACCCGCCCTTCCCAGTACACATCCCGGAAGAACTGCCCTTCGATGAAGCCGCTCTCTGCCAAAGCTTCGCCGGCAGAAAAACCCGCTGACGGAACAACATCGTCGTAGAGCCCGGCGGTTGCCAGCTTGAGGGCGAGGAGGTTTTGCTCAGGACTCAAGCCCCCGACGACAACGGCTATCGTGTAGGGGGGACAGGCGGCTGTTCCCAGAGCGCGTATCTGCGCTTCCAGAAATTCCTCGAACGGCTTCGGCGCAAGAAGCGCCTTCGTCCCCTGAGTAAATGAAGTCTTGTTCGAGGAACCGCCCCCCTTCGCACAGAAGAGAAAGCGGTACCGCTGCGCTTCTTCTGCCGGCTCTGTCTCTGTACGGAAAACCTCGTCCCCTATCACATGAAAGGGAAAAAAGCCGTTATCGGCGGCGCTGAACAGTGACAGCTGCGCCGGAAGATTATTCCCGGGGTCGTATTCATCGAAAAACGTCGAAGGCCGTACCGTAGAAAACCGGAGATTCCGCTCCCGGTACGCCCGCTCTATTCCCCGGGTCAGAGAAGCTGTCTCCGACGGAGCAACTTCCGGCATGGTTGTTCCTTCAGCCCCTATTCCGGTTATGACCCGAGCTCCCTTCCACCCGAAAACCGCCGCAATGCCCGTATCCTGACAGAGGGGAAGTATTCCCTGAGACGCAGTGAGGGCATTTTTAAGAAGGAAAGCTGACGTATAGCGGTCATTATCCGAATAGATGCCCTGTCTGTCCCGGGCAATGTCCATGAGGCGGTGCAAATGCTCCTCGGTAAAGGTGAATGAGAGACGGGAGAAGGCTTCAAAGGCGAGGGTTTCCAGGGCTTCCCCGGAAATGCGGAGCAAGCCATTATGAGCGCTACCGCTATCAGTAACGCTATCGCCGGCGCTGCCGCTCTGCACGCCTGAAGCGGAAATGCAGCTGTAACGGCGGCGGTAATCAGAGCTGGAACTGAAACGACGGGTATTCATACAGAGCAGTATAGCCTTTTGCCCCTGTTTTCGCTATACTGAAACGATATGAAACGTTTATCTATTTCCATATATATCCTTGCTGTCCTCAGCGTCATCTTCACGCTGGTTCATGTCAGCTTCCGCGGAGACATCTCCCTTGCGGCGCTTCCCCTCGCAGCGGCTGTAACTGCCCTGTATGTGTGGTGCGGCATTTTTCAGCTCCTCAAAAAAACCGATGCCGCCAGAGTAAACTTGTTCAGAAAGATATGCGAATACCTGCCCTTTATCTTTCTCGCCGCCTTCGTGCTCCGCCGCGCAGGAATTCAGGGGACGAGCCACCTCTTCGATCTGGTGAGCGTTATCCTTTGGGTACTGGTTGCAGTTGCAGACAGGGTAGTCCTCTATCTGACGAAGGAGAAGCGGCTGTACGCTCAGGTTCCCGCCTTTGAGGAGAGCCGAAAGCAGCAGGGCATCGTCCCGGTAAAGGGAATACGAAAAGTTCTGCGTGAACTCTTTGAATGGGTGGACGCTTTTCTGCAGGCCGCATTCATGGTGTCCCTCATCCAGATATTCATCATTCAGCTGTATGAAATTCCCTCGGAATCCATGGTTCCCGAATTTCTCGTAGGCGACCGGGTCATCGTATTCAAGACCGCCTCGGGTCCCCGGTTTCCTCTCTCCGATGTGGGGCTCCCCAATATGCGGAGCTACGGCCGGGGAGATATCATCGTCTTTCGGAACCCTCATTACAGCAGAGATCGTCAGTCTGAGGTGCGGACCTTTGTCTCCCAGCTGGTATATATGCTCAGCTTTACCCTGGTCAACTTAAACGTGGACGAAAACGGGCAGCCCAAGGCGGATCCGTTGGTAAAGCGGGTGACCGGGGTTGCCGGGGAACAGCTGGTAATGGTTGATGGAATCCTCTACAAAAGAACCGAAGCGCAGCCTGAATTTACCCCGGTAGACGAAGCCGGCTGGGCGGCATGGAACCTCAACGAAGTTCCTCCTGCGATAAAGACCGGAATACAGGATATTCCTCTCACCCAGAATGACTACGATATAATGACAGCGGTGGAACTGGAACGGAGCGCTCTTAATCTGGCAGAAGCCGCCAGGGAAGCGCAAGCCCTCTCTGCGGAATTCGCCGCAGTTTCCGCCTCTCTCCGGCGGAACCTCGGACTCTCCGCCGGTTCGACAGGACTGCCTTCGTCGGGACTCTTCACCGCTTCCGAACAGTCGGTACGCACCCTCTTCATGGCAAACGACGAGGTCACCCGCAGGCTCCTTACCGCCGACGGCGGGGCCGAGTGGTTTGAGCGTTTCATGACCGGTTGGATCGGTGAGATGGAAAACTACAGCGCCGATTTGTATGCCGACTCGATGTTCCGGCTCAACATACTGATAAAGCTCACCATGGGGCATCTGGTGGTGCGGAACACGCAGCTCATGGCGGAAGGTATTTCCGCATCGAGGCAGTCACAGGATATCACGAAAATGCACTACCTCTCCAAGGCGCAGGATCTCGATTTCTACCTCTACCTCAACGACCGCAGGAATATGCCGGTTTTCCCCGCCGAGGGCTTTATCCCGGAGAATAACTTCTTCATGATGGGGGACAACAGGTTCAACTCCCTCGACATGCGCCACTCCTATGAATACAAACAGGCTCCGGTTTCCCGGCTGGATCCCTCGCCTGTCTATTATATGACCAACATGGAACCCCAATACGTTCCGTCCTCGGACATACTGGGCACCACCGTACTCCGGTTCTGGCCGGTGAATAGAATGGGAATACCAAGGTAAAAGAGGAAAGAGAAGGGAGAAATGAGAACAGGGAGGAGGGGCTTCCGGGATGTCGGGGCGGTAATACTACAAGGAATCGTACTGTGAGTTCTGATTTGAGCATCGAGCAGCGCGGCGCTCTGCGCGGCGTGGAACGCTGGAATAATCGGGCGCTGTTTAGCTTGTTGTGGCCTTTGATTATTGAACAACTGCTTGCTGTTACCATGGGGGCGATGGATACGATAATGGTTAGTTCTGTGGGGGAACACGCTGTTTCGGCGGTAAACATTATCGACAATATTAACAATTTGTTAATTATTGCGTTTACCGCCCTGTGTACCGGCGGCGCAGTGGTGGTAAGTCAGTTTATCGGCAGGAACGATTCCGGTAATTCCCGGCTTGCCTCCCGGCAGCTTTTCTATTGCGTAACCGCACTTTCGCTTCTCATGTCTGTGATTGCTGTTTTGTTCCGCCAGCCGATAATCGCTCTCATTTATGGAAACATTGCATCCGATGTGATGGAGTCTGCTTCCATTTATTTTCTGATAACCGCAATCTCCTATCCCTTTCTTGCGATATTTAATGCAAACGCCGCTTTGTTCCGTTCAGTGGGCAACAGCCGGGTAACCATGCTTATCGCGCTTTTGGTGAATGTGCTGAATATCGGGGGAAATGCCATTTTTATCTATGTGCTGAAAATCGGCGTTACCGGAGCGGCAATTTCTACCCTGGTTTCACGGATCATCGCCACAGTAATTACCACTTGTATGCTGACCCGCAACGGCGGATTCGTGTCACTTGCAGGAATAGGTAAGAAACCGCACCTTGTTCCTTCTATGATAAAAAACATTTTGAATGTTGGAATTCCCAGCGGATTAGAAAGTTCCATGTTTCAAATCGGCAGATTAATGACTCAGCGGATCTTTACCGGATTCGGAACTGCTGCGATTGCCGGAAATGCAGTCGCCAGCGTCATTAATTCTTTTTCATTTCAGCCCGGCATGGCTTATGGCATGTCCCTCATTACCATCGTCGGTCAATGTGTCGGCGCTGGAGATTATGATGCGGCGAAAAAGCAAACTGCCAAAATAATGAAACTTGCCTATATCACCTTGTTCATTGTGAGCGCTGCAATTTATATTTTCTTGGAACCCCTCACCAGTTTATTCAGTTTAAGTCCAGAAGCTCACCAGTTAGCCGTTTCATTCCTGAAAATCCATTGTATCTCCATGGCCATTGGCTGGGGATTCAGCTTTGCCCTTCCCAACGCCTTGCGCGCCGCAGGAGACGCCCGTTTTGTCATGATTGCCGCAACACTTTCCATGTGGCTTGTGCGGGTAAGTGCCGCCTATCTGTTAACTTTTACCTTCGGTTTTGGACCTCTGGGAGTATGGCTTGCCATGGGCGCAGATTTTGTAGTCAGAGGGACTGCATACGGCATCCGCTGGAAAAGCGGAAAGTGGATGAAGCAGAAGGTTATAATCAGTGAGCAGTGAGAAGGGAACAAAGAGCAGGGAGCGATGAGCAAAGAGGAAAAAAATGGTCAAGTGTTTTTGTGTTGACATAACCGCTCTTGTGTGACAAAGTTTTGAAAATTGAGCTTATCTGGGCAAGAGCTAGGGAGATTATCGCCATGGACAACAACAAGGTCTATCAATTTTATGAAACCCAATTTGATGAAGGCGGCCGCTTTGCGTCAAATCCTCTGGAATATATTCGTTCTCAAGAAATTATCAAACGTGTTCTCACAAAACCGCACTGTATGATTGCCGATATTGCCGGCGCGGTGGGCGCCTATTCCTATTGGCTGACCGAGTTGGGTCATAAGGTTCACCTGTTGGATTTATCCCCCAAGCATATTGAGCAGGCAAAAGCCTACGGAGAAAAACACAACATTGAACTGTCATCGCTTACTTGCGGCGATGCGAGACAACTTCCTTACGGTACTAATACGTTCGATGCGGCACTGCTCATGGGAGCCTTATATCACCTGCAGGAAAGTGATGACAGAATGAAATGTATCGCCGAATGCCATCGGGTGTTAAAGCCGGGCGGTAAGGCAATCCTTTCCTA
>JAITWB010000157.1 GCA_031285525.1 Spirochaetaceae bacterium | reverse complement strand
AGCGAAAGATTCTCGATAATGCCAACATCCTCTAACAAGCCGAAATCCAGGTTAAGCCGGGGATTAAAAGCCGGGAAGGTTTGTATCGAAAAACTGGACTTATCCGGATTCTCCCCGATAAAATAGACATGATCAACCCGCAGACCCAATTCCGCATCAAACCGCCAGTCATCATTATGGTATTCCAAAAGAGAATAAGCGGAAGAATTAATCCCCCGGTTCGTCATTTCTCTGTCTATGTTTATCACCTTCATTTGAAATCCCGCCGCAGGATCAATAAATTCCTGCATCAGATGGGTGAGCATATTTTGATTCCATATATTAAACCGCTCCTGAACCCCTGCGGCAAACAAAAACCCCTTCCCCATATCCCAGTCATAATCAAGCCGAAACTGGTAGTTGGAATTGATCTTATCCTGGGTGAGATTGTTATCCACCGGAATAGGCTCCTGCTCTGTTCCGTCTTTAGTACGAACCGTAATAGTATTATTCATCTTGGCTTCGATATTGGAGTTGAGAAACCCGGCGCCGATAGAGGTTTTCAGCACCATCGCATTTGTCGGATTCACCACCACTCCGGTAGTCAAAAAGCCCTGCAGGTTATCCCAAAGGAACTTCATATCCGAAATCGTTTTCATGCGGCCTTGATCGGCTTCATATTCAAAGGCTGCCCCCACGCCATCGCTGCCGATGAAGCCGTTGGCATACCATTCCACATTCGGGGTAAAGCGGTAGTTTGCCGCCACCGCACCGCTGCGGATAAACGGAGCCTGAGAAACCGAACGCGCCAGGGGAATAAAGATTTTTGCCAATGCAAAAAAAGGATCCCAATAGGACACCCTTCCCAGCAGCAAGATCCCGCCTTTTCCGTTAAAAGGAACCGAGAGATTAACATGGGTCGCACTGGTGGAAACCGACAACTCCAATTCAGTCTCCGTCGGAGAGGGCTTCTTTGAGGAAATATCCAAAAGAGCGGAAGTTGATTGTCCGTAGCGGGTTGAAAAAACACCGTGGGAGAGTTTCGCACTCTCTACCATTTTGGGATCAAATATGGAAGCATGACCGCCCCAGTAAAAAGGGTCTTCCACATAAAACCCATCATAACTGGCAGTCACGTCCCCCGGAGAACCTCCCCGGATAGAAGGCAGCGCATTCAAAAAACCGCCGTAGCCTACGCCGGGAAGCAGCCTGATAGAAGCCAATACATCCTCTATAAACCCTATTTCGGCGGTTTGGGCTAACTCCCTTCCTGAGATAGTAATACTTCTGCCTGGCTCAATCTCTTTTTCCTCAGGAACACGGGCCTCAATAACCAGCTCCTGACTTTCCATCACTCCCCCCAACGAAAGACTTACCGTAAAACTGCTCTCATCGGGCAGAATGATAATTCTGCCATTCTGATAACCGGGATAAGAAACGCGCACAACCACCTGCACATCATCAGGCGCTTCAAGAACGGCTTTCCCATCCATATCGCAGATGACTTCCGTTCCATCCCATGAATGAACCGTAGCGCCTTCCAGCGTAATTTCCAGATCCCCATCCTGTACCGTTATTTCGACATCCCGCGCAAAAAGAGTGACACAAGAGAGTGCGATAAAGCACAACACAAACACTGATTTTCTGATTTTATTCTTTTTGTAGTTAAACACGGCGTACATCCTCTCACTTCTTCCCTTCAGTTATTTTTCATTCCTTCTCCAGGCATCAATAAACTCGATCATATACTGCTGAATATCTCCAAACCACTTCCGCTGAAACAGCACAGCCTTCTCACCCACATAGCGGAAATGCCAGCACTCCCACCGATATCCGGTAATCTCCTCATACCCTTGAGGAAAGGAGAGGGAAAACCCGTACTTCCAGGCATTCTCCGCAAGCCACCTGCCGGCTTTTGTCTCTGCAAACTCATCAGTTATGGAACCAAAATCCACCACCGTCCCCAGCTGATGCTGGCTCGTACCGGGAGCCGCAGACTCCCGATCAGCCGCTTCTTTTCCCATCTGCCGGACATTCCGTTCATACAAACCCACCTGATACTCATAAGACCGATAGGCGGAACTGGCAACCTGGGTTATCCCCTCGGCACGAGACGCAGAGGCAAGCCGCTCCAGCGCAAGCTCGGCGGGACGGCGAAGGAACATACCGCTCTTGTTCGTCAAATACGACGCCCCCCCGCTATCGAGGGACACCAGATCTTCCGGCGCATAGGAAGCCGCAAGATGGTGCTGCTTATCAGCCAGAATCAACAGCTCTTCGGTATCCGAAGCAAGCACCGCTTCCAGCTCACTCACGAATCGGGAAGCGTTTTCGGGGAGCAGAAACTGCTCCTTCCCAGGAAAACGCACCGCCTCCACTGTCATGACCAGCCGCTCATCCACGGAAGGAACAATAGCGGCTGTTTGACTATTCTCCATATCAGGGAAACCCTTATCGGTATTACTATTCAGCGAACTACCATCCAGTGAGCTGCTCTTCGCCGAACACCCGACGGAGAGCACAAGAGCGATCACAACAACAAAATATCTCAAAATAACCCTTTTCACAAAATACGACTAATACAACAAAACCATCGGTATCAGAGGGAAACAATAATCCTGTCCGCTTCCGACCCCGGTTCAAACACCATATCCCGGGCAAGGTTTCGGCACATCACCAAACCCAGCCCCCGGTATAACCCGAGCTTCTGATCGTAATACCGTGCAGAACAACGGCTGCAGGCCATCAGCTCCTCAAAATTACTCGACTTATAACTGATAATAAGACGGCAACCCGACTCCCCCTCCGAAAAAGGGACTCCCTCTCTCAGAGGAACATCCTCCTCCAAACGGAAAGAGATCTCCCCCGCCAAATCCCGGGAGTGTCTGACAATATTATCAAACAACTCGGTTGCCATAATAAGAACACGGTCTTTCTTGTCCCCTTTAGGGATATCATTGGTCATGATAAAGGCTTCCAGAGCAAGGGTAGACACAAATTCGGGAGCCAAAGCAATCTCATAAGCTTTATACATGACTGACGCTTTTTTACAAAACTTCCGTCAACGAGTGGATAACCGGAAACATATCCGCAAACCCCGTAGAATCGACGGCCATCCGCACAATCTGGGATGGACGCATGATGTATAGTTTATGATCTGTTTCCTCCCCATCCTCATATGCTGCCATGAGCACACCAAGCCCGGCGGAAGACAGATTGGTTACCTGGGACATATCGATAGCGACGTTGGTTTCTTTTATAAGGGCATACACCTTATCCTGAAAATCGGAATAGGTATAGGAATTTATCGTCCCGCTCACTTCAAGCAAAGCGTAATTCGGACCCCGTTTTACAGAAATTGAAATCTGTTCCATAACAATGCTGCTCCTATCGGCTCAAATATTTAATAACAGTAATAGTCACGTCGTCTTCAAGCTGCCTTGAAGTAAACTCAATCAGATTCTCATACAGAAAACTCGCCATCCGCTCTGCAGGATACAACCGGTTATCCAGAATGAACTTCTGCACCCGATCCTTCCCAAAACGGTCTCCCCGGAGGGACTGGGAATCTATCAAACCATCGGTAGTTGCAAGCAGCACATCCCCCGGATTAAGCTTCACCTTCTTTACCTTAATAAGGTTATCGATATTCTTGACAAAGCCCAAAACCTTCCCGTCTCCCTGAATCTCGATGGCATTATTATACGCCTCGGTAAAAAGGAACATCGCAGGAATACCGCAGTTAATATAGTACAGCGTATTCTCCGCAAAATCCAAAAGACAAAAAACGCCTGCAAAGAAAGTCCCCTTGGGCAGATTGAACTTAATAAAGGTGTTTATCTTAACCACCAGCTCCTTAAAATCCCCGGTTTCGGCAAGCAGAGTTCGGATAACGGACTTGAGAATAACCATGGACATACTCGCCCCCAGTCCCTTACCGCTTACGTCTCCCATGATAAACATATGCCGATCCTTTGTCAGCCGGATAAAATCAACAAAGTCCCCGCCCAGGTTACGGGCAGAAAGGGAAAGGAAACCGATATCGGTCTTCTCATTGGACACCCGATCGATATTATCCTGAATCGAATGGATGATCTGACCGGAAAACTCTATCTCCCGGTCAACAACACCGATGACCGACTCATTCGAAATATTCTTAATATAGTAACCAATAGTAAAGAAATTCGAATACAAACCGGAAAGAGCCGTATAATCATAATCAGTATACTCGTTACCCTGCTCCTTCGGCCCCAGCATAATAAGCCCAAAAATATGCCGACCCTCACGGAGAATAATAATAGCCTCTGCGGAACACACAGCAAACAATTCGAGCAAACTGTCCTTTATTCCGGAAAAATCATACCTAATAACCGCCTGTGTCTTAAGTATCACCGTATGACTCATATTGGACAGCGCTTCCAGTGCATCATTATCGGCGCTTATCTCGAAATTCCGCCCCTGAGTACTGTATCCCACCGAAAGGGTTCCCGGATTCTTCTCGATCAGAATATCCACCGTAGAAGCCTTGGTATTCCTTCGTATCACATCCACCGAACGCTCGATAAGGGAAGTACCTTCTTCGTCTTCATCTCCTTCATCGTTAAAATCCAGCGCATTCAGCTCCTTCATCAAGTCTTCGCTATAGTTATTTCCAAACTGTATCCATCTTTTCAGCACATTCCGAAACCGATAGAGACCGATGGACACGAGGAAAACAATAACGAATCCTACGGCGATAAAAAGACTATTCCCCCAGAACGTCCCCCTCGGCAGCAGCATAAAAATCACACCCGCAACAACCGCCCCGGATACATACCGAGCGAGAAACCCGACAACTGCCGTAACAAGCTCCTGGCGATCATATACCATAGAAATGAGATTGATCTTATAGAGCATCACAATATACAGGGTAAGAACAAAGGTACTCAGATGGAGATACATGGGGCGAGCAAAACTGCTCCGCCACAGAGCAAACACCAACACCCAGCAGAGCAAAAGCGAAAGAGCCTTAAAAATCATCTGCTGCCGATATATCTTACTCGAAAGAGCCAACGCCCGAATAACAAAGGACAGAAAACACACAGCAGGAACAGCGTAAAAGTAAATACCCCTAAACAAATCGTACCAGGTCAGATCCATCCCTTCTATAAGCTCGCTCTGAACCAGCAGTCCATACCTAAAGGAAAACCCGATACTCGTCAGCCTGAACAAAACAATATAACAGCCCCCAATAGCTGCCAGCCAGGAGATAATCCGGAACAGGATTTTACCGCTAAAATAAGGGGCGCTAAAGGCGTAATACAGGATGAACGCAGAATAAATGACCAGCAGCAGAAACACCGGACGGCTCAGAATCACCGCCATCTGCGTATGCTCTACAAGGGAAAAACTACCTGCCAATGCGGTAAGAAAGGTAAGAACCACAGCGACGAGGGTGATGTTCACCAGGGGCCGAATCTTTTTCGAATCATTGTGAGAATCTATCCACGACGAAAAAACAACAAGAAATATCCCCAAAAGATAATTAAGTATAACCGTTACCATCGTCCTACCTCTCTACCTTTGCAACCAGCATCGTCACATCATCACGAAGCTTTTTATCGCCGTTATATTCAAGAACCAGATCCGCAATATCATTGATAAAATGCGCCGCAGACTTATGACTGCTGTTCTTAATGGTGTTTACATACAGCTCTGTATTTCCCAGCTCAACCCCATTATCGTCCATCGGCTCAGAAACACCGTCGGAAGCCATAAATATGAGATCCCCTGGATGCAGATCGACCTCTTTAGCCTCAAGGTCTTCCTCAAGATCGATAATCCCGATAACGCTGCAATTGGACGGCAAAAAGGTTATCTCGTAATCATTATTCCTATAGCCAACAATGAGCGGGTCGGACATGGACGCATTGATATAGCGCATCTTCATCGCCTTCGTATCCGCAATTCCCATAAAAAGAACCGTATACTTATCTTGCAGATGCATCCCCTTGATAGCCTTATCCACCGCATAAATCATCGCAGGAAGATCTTCCTTATCATCCAGAATCTGCAGCGTATTAAGGATAATACCCATTACCAGCGCCGCCGCAAGTCCCTTCCCGGAAACATCCCCGAGAATCAACAGCGTCTTATCCTCATCGATAGGAATAACATGGTAATAATCCCCCGATACGTTTACCAAGGGACGAAAGTAAGGAGCAATATCCAGCTTCTTAACCTTCGGCATCTTTGCAGGAAGAAACGCCTGCTGTGTATCCGCTACGGCGGTCCACTCCTTGGCGAGCTCCGATATGCCGGTCAAACTGCGGATAGTAGCCGCCCGTTTCTGATAACTAACAAATTCTTCCATTATAATCGGAAAAATGGTCATATCGAACACCCAAGTATACCGGCAAAACACATAGAGATGATAACCGCTATGAACGATAAAGAATCCCCGAGCCTGTTTTATATTCGACACGAGAGCCATCTTTTCATCGATAAAGTAATACCCATCAGGCCAGGTGTCCGAAAAGTTACGGGTAAGACCTTCAAGGGTTTCGGGCTCACAGGTCAGGGTATCGGGACTGTTATACACTACATAGTTATCTTTCTTGCTAACCAGCAGCACCGAACAATCCGCCTTATCCTCAAGCTCCTTCTGAACAGCCTCGATCAGATCGTCAACAGTATAGGCAAACCGAAGCTTATTCACAAAAGCGTACAACAGCCTGGTATCCTTTTGATGATACATCTGGTTCTCAAAAAAAGCGTACATATACTTAACGCCCATCAGAGAAAGAACAGCAAAGAAGGTAAAAACGATAGCGGCTATCAAAAACACCCATACCATCGATGCGGTTCTATCCACCAGCGCATATATAAGAACAACAGTACACACTGCTGCAATAATATTAATTCCTATCAGAGAAACCCTTTTCTGCGTCTGATACATGAAAATTCCCCTCAGTATTAGTGTTTCAACCATTATATCATATTCCGGGAGATTTGTGGGAAAATATTTCCGGAATATAGCAACGGATAGTAAAAAAATACCCTGAAAATCGATCAATTTCCAAGGTATTCATACTATATTTCGGAAGAAAAGGCAAAAAACAGGATATGTTTTTTAACTAGACAATTCTGAAAGAGCTATCGGCGCAGGAGAAGCATTTTCTCCCTCCAGATTCGAGATCTCCGTAAGGAGAGCCTTCGCCTTCGAGGAGAGTTTGGCAGGGATTCTGACAATAACTTTTATATACAAATCCCCTTTCCTGCTCGCCCCGGAAGAAGGAACCCCTTCATCCCGAATCCGCAGCAGCTTTCCATGCTGAATTCCTGCAGGAACCTTGAGCTTAATCTTCTTGCCATCCAGAGAAGCTATCTGTATCTCCGCGCCGAGGGCGGCCTGTACCATCGAAATCGGAATAGCGCAGTAGAGATCCTGCCCGTTCCGCTCGAAATACTGGTGAGATGCCACATGGATAAGCACATAGAGATCCCCTGCAGGCCCCCCGTTCTTTCCCGCATCGCCCTGACGGGGAATAATAATACGCTTACCATCATCCACTCCCGGAGGAATGGTCACCGCTATCTTCTGCCGTTTTTTCTGAGTCCCCGAACCGCCGCAGGCTTTACAGGGATTATCCACCACCGAACCCTCGCCGTGACAGGTCGGACACGGAGAAGCCACAGAGAAAAACCCTGAACTCCGGCGAACCTGACCCGAACCCTGACAGGTACCGCAGGTCTTGCGGGCAGAACCTTCCGCGCCGCCGGAGCCCTTACAGGTATCACAGACTTCGCTGCGGTTATATTGTATCTCGGTCTTTGTCCCGTAGACAGCATCCTTAAAGGATATCTCCAGATCATACCGAAGATTGGTCCCCTGAGCAACCCCTCCGGCAGGCCCCCGGGAGGATCTCCGCCCCCCTGAGCCGCCGAAGAAATTATCGAAGATCCCGGAAAAGTCTACAAAGATATCCTCAAAATCACGGAAAACAGTAGAGTAATCTGCATTTCCGCCGCCGCCCATACCTTCAAGCCCGGCAAAGCCGTACTGATCGTAGATAGGCCGCTTCTGGTCATCAGAAAGCACCTCGTACGCTTCGGTAGCTTCCTTAAATTTATCTTCGGCCTCTTTATCTCCGGCATTTTTATCCGGATGATACTTTATAGCCAGTTTCCGGTAGCCTTTTTTAATATCATCTTTGGTGGCTGACTTCTCAACCCCTAAAACTTCGTAGTAATCTCGTTTTGCCACTTTACCGTACCCGTTGAATTTAAAAGGGGGTATCACCTTACAGTGTAAAACACCACCTCTTTATGATGTTTTACACTTTTTTCTCAGCTTTGGATACCCCCGTTCAGTTATTTACTATCGTTGTCGTCAACAACCTCGTAGTCAACATCATCAGCGGTTCCCTTCCGGGGACCTGAATCAGCGGCAGAACCGTTCATATCCGGGCCGGCTGATGCGCCGCCGTCCATATCAGGAGCAGCACCGCCTGCGGCAGCCTGGTTTTTATACAGCTCCTCCGCAATCTTGTAGGAAGCCTGCTTCAACGCCTCGGTCTTTTCCTTTATGATGTCGTTGTTATCACCTTCAAGGGCCTGTTTGAGCGCCGCAACAGCTTCTTCGATCTGCTGTTTATCCGCAGCGCCGACTTTATCCCCCATCTCTTTGAGGCTCTTCTCGGTGGCATAGATCATCGAATCCGCTTCATTGCGCACTTCAACCCGTTCCCGCTCCTTGCGATCCGCCTCTGCGTTGGCTTCCGCCTCTTTGACCATCCGGTCAATTTCGTTCTCGCTGAGACCGCTGGAGCTTTCGATACGAACGTGCTGTTCCTTACCGGTACCAAGATCCTTTGCCGAAACATGGACAATACCGTTGGCATCGATATCGAAGGTTACTTCGATCTGGGGTACACCCCGGGGAGCCGCAGGAATGCCGACCAGGTCAAACCGTCCGAGGGTTCTGTTCTGACTTGCCATTTCCCGCTCACCCTGCAATACATGGATAGAAACTGCTGTCTGTCCGTCTGCAGCGGTGGAGAATATCTGGCTCTTGCGGGTCGGAATGGTGGTGTTCCTCGGAATCAGTCTGGTGAACACGCCGCCCATGGTTTCGATTCCCAGAGAAAGGGGTGTTACGTCCAGAAGCAGAACATCCTTTACATCTCCGCCGAGGATACCGCCCTGGATTGCCGCGCCGATAGCAACAGCTTCATCGGGGTTAACTCCCTTGCTGGGCTCGCGGTTAAACAGTTCCTTAACGATCTGCTGTACCTTGGGCATACGGGTTGAACCGCCGACAAGGATAACATCATCGATCTGGTCAACAGAAACCCCTGCATCCTTGAGCGCCTTCCGGCAGGGATCCTTACTCCTTTCCAGGAGGTCGTCCACCATCTGCTCAAACTTCGCACGGCTCAGGGACTTCTGAAGGTGCTTGGGTCCAGTCGCATCAGCGGTGATAAAGGGAAGGTTGATTTCCGTATTGGTCACGTTGGAAAGCTCGATCTTCGCCTTCTCTGCCGCTTCCCGGAGACGCTGCAGTGCCATTCTGTCCTTGGACAGGTCGATTCCGGTATCGTTCTTGAATTCCTCGACCAGCCAGTTCATTATACGCCGATCAAAGTCGTCACCGCCGAGCTGGGTATCGCCGTTTGTGGACTTAACCTCAAACACGCCGTCCCCCAATTCGAGGATGGATATATCGAAGGTACCTCCACCGAGGTCGTATACGGCTATTGTTTTTTCTTTCTTCTGATCTTTATTGAACCCATAGGCAAGGGAAGCCGCTGTAGGTTCGTTGATAATGCGCTTTACATCGAGACCGGCGATCTTTCCGGCATCCTTTGTAGCCTGGCGCTGAGCGTCATTAAAATACGCAGGAACCGTGATAACCGCTTCGGTTACTGCTTCGCCGAGGTAGTCCTCTGCAGTTTTCTTCATCTTCTGAAGGATAAAGGCGCTTATCTCCTGGGGTGAATAGAACTTACCTTCTACATTGATGCGGACCTCTTCGTTGCCGTAGCGTTCCACATGGTAGGGAACCTGCTTTGCTTCCCCTGAAAGTTCGTCAAACCGATGTCCCACAAAGCGTTTGATCGAGTAAATAGTATTTTCGGGGTTTGTAATCATCTGGTTCTTTGCGGGCTGACCAACGATTCGTTCACCTTTCGCAGTAAAACCAACGATAGAGGGAGTAGTACGTCCTCCTTCAGAGCTCTGAATAACAATCGGTTCCCCGCCTTCCATTACCGCAACACAAGAGTTTGTGGTGCCAAGATCAATACCTATAATTTTACCCATATCTTACTCCTATTCTCCTTGACTTATCTTATCGTGAACCGATTCTTCCGGTTCGTCTCCGGTGACCGATCCGTCGGGCATATGCACAAGCACCTTTGCGGGACGGATAACACGCTCACGGAGCATATATCCCTTTAAATATACTTCAGCGATTGTCGGTTCGGCAACTGCTGCAGGGGTACTTGCGA
>JAITWB010000153.1 GCA_031285525.1 Spirochaetaceae bacterium | reverse complement strand
TGGGATCCTGCCGTCTGTATCCAGTGCGGTCAGTGTACCATGGTCTGCCCCCATGCGGTTATCCGTATGAAGGCCTACGAGCCTGCAAAGCTCTCCGGCGCTCCTTCTACATTCAAGTCCGCAGACTATAAGACCAAGGAATTCGCAGGGGACAAGTTCACCATCCAGATCGCCCCCGAGGATTGTACCGGATGCGGTCTCTGCGTGCAGACCTGTCCTGCCAAGTCCAAGGAAAATGCGGAGCACAAGGCTATCAACATGATCCCCCTTACACCGGTACGGGAAGCGGAAGCGGCAAACTGGAAATTCTTCCTCGATCTGCCCGATCCTGATGCGTCAAAGCTCAACCTGGGTAACCCCAAGGGTATCGGCATGAAGCGACCTCTCTTCGAGTTCTCCGGCGCCTGCGCAGGCTGCGGTGAAACACCTTACGTAAAACTGCTGAGCCAGCTCTTCGGCGACCGTGCGGTTATCGCCAATGCCACCGGTTGTTCCTCCATTTACGGCGGAAACCTCCCCACTACTCCCTATGCCAAGAACGCAGACGGTCACGGACCTGCATGGTCTAATTCCCTCTTTGAGGATGCCGCCGAGTTCGGTTACGGTATGAGATTGACCAGCGACAAACTCCACGTCTACGCGGCCGAAGTTGCTGCCAAGGTGGCAGAAAAGGGAATCGCCAAGGATATTATCGCAAAGATCACAGCGAACGCTCAGGAAGACGATGCAGCCATCGAAGCGCAGCGTGAAAACGTGAAAGCTCTCAAGGCTGAACTGGCAAAGTCATCTGACACATTGGCAAAGGAACTGGATTCACTCACCGACCACCTGATCAAGCGTTCAGTCTGGATCCTCGGCGGTGACGGCTGGGCATACGACATCGGCTTCGGCGGTCTCGACCACGTCCTCGCTTCCGGTAGGAACATCAACGTACTGGTTATGGATACTGAAGTGTACTCCAACACCGGCGGACAGATGTCTAAGGCAACCCCCATCGGTGCAGTAGCGAAGTTCGCCGCTGCCGGTAAGTCGGTAAGCAAGAAAGACCTCGGCATGATCGCCATGAGCTACGGCTACGTCTACGTTGCCCGGATCTCCATGGGCGCCAACATGAACCAGGTTATCAAGGCCTTCCGCGAAGCAGAAGCCTATGACGGACCTTCCATCATCATCGCTTACAGCCACTGTATCAACCATGGTATCAACATGACCTACGGTATGACAAACCAGAAGGAAGCGGTGTCCTGCGGTCTGTGGCCCCTGTACCGCTATGATCCCCGTCTCGCCGACGAGGGCAAGAACCCCTTCCAGCTCGACAGCAAGGAACCGGACTTCAACCTGGCAGACTTCATGTACAAGGAAGTCCGCTTCAAGAGCCTCAAAGCCGCCGATCCCGATCGTGCAGCTGCGCTCCTGAAAAAGGCAGAAGAAAAGGCCCGCCGCCAGTGGAGAGAGTACAAATACCTCTCAGAACGGGATTTCTAGTTTTTTAATGTACTGTGAATGACTCCGGGGCAAGAAGGCGTAACAGCTTTTTTGCCCCGGAGTTTTTTAAATCCTTCTTTGCTCATTCCTCCCTTCTCATTTCTCATTTCTCTTTTTCCCCTATTGCACTTTGCCCCAAATACCGCTATCCTAGTAACCGTGATTTCGAATAATAGAAAAGAACCGCGGTTTGATGATTTTGCCCCGGTCGATGTTCAGGGACTCTGCCGCCTGCCGGGAATTCTCGAAAATATCAGTCTCACCGGGTGTAGTGTCCGTTTCCCCTTGCCCTTTCAGGTGCGTAAAAATACTGAATATACTATACAAGTACGTCCTGCCCGTAAAACCGGGCTTACCCCCTTTACCCTTATCGGAACCCCTGTCTGGACATTTCAGTCCGCAGGGACTACCAAAATCGGCTTTCAAGTGTTGCACTCACCGGGCAGCAAGACACTCCGGCAGTATGTGAATCTGCTCAGCGCCAGCGAAGAGATTCATGACGATATACTGCTGGAAGAAGCCTGTGTTTTGTAATATGCTTTTTTGATGAGCCAACACTTTGATGGATACGGCTATCTTGCCGCCGAAGGCTATGCCGAAGACCTTCTCACCGAGCTTTCCCGTGATTTTCCAGCCGAACAACTCATTCGTTACGGCGATCTGATCCTCCGTCCGGGAGAGCGGGTTTCTGCATACTGGGCGAGAACAGTCATCGAACACCCTTGCTACTTTCACATCGATTCTATCGGAGACGGGGTGCGTATTCTCAAGGGTATGCAGCGGAACTGGGCGCTCTACCCCTTTGCCTGTTACAGGCGATCCGCCCTTATCAGTGAAAAACTGCCCTTTATAAACCTCAAACCAAAGGAATTCCTCACCAGCCTCGAAAAGCCGCTGCCGCAAACGCCTATGGGACTCTGGACTCTCCTGGACGAACAGACCATGCTCGCTGCTCCGGTTACTTCAAGTCCCCTACCGTTGGGTGAATTGCTTCTTGTAGAGGATCACGAGAATCCCCCCAGTAGAGCCTACCTAAAACTCCAGGAAGCCCTCCTCCGGTGCGGACAGCTTCCCCAAAAGGGAAGCCGCTGCCTCGACGCAGGAGCCTCCCCCGGCGGCTGGACCTGGGTACTCCGTCAGCTCGGCGCCGAAGTGACCGCCATCGACCGGGCGGAACTCTCCCCTCAGCTCATGGCAGACCCGATGGTGCATTTTATCAAACACGATGCCTTTACCCTTCAGCCCGAAGAACTGGGACAGTTTGACTGGGTCTGCTCCGATGTCATCTCCTACCCTCCCCGGCTCCTCGAATGGGTTCATAAATGGCTCGACTCCGGTCTCTGCCGGAATATGATATGCACCATAAAGATGCAGGGCGAACCGGACTGGGAAACCATAGAGCGTTTTGCAGCCATCCCGGGAGGAAAAGTCCTCCATTTGCGGTATAATAAACACGAACTGACCTGGATTTATGTGGTATAATAGAGAGAGCCAATAAAGGGAAGAAAATCGAGGAGTATGGATATGTCTGAAAAAGTAATCAAGATTCTCAAAGAATCAAAAGCGATGCTTACGGGTCATTTTTTGCTTTCATCAGGAAAGCACTCATCACAATATTTTCAGTGCGCCAGAATTTTGCAGTACCCCGACCGGGCTGCGGCGGCGATAGCGGTTGTTGTAGAGAGACTTCTCTCGGACAAGGCTGCGGGAAAACTTGAGTTCGACTGCATCATCGGTCCTGCCATGGGAGGAATTCTTCCCGCATATGAAGCCGGAAGACAGCTGGGGATTCCCGCATTTTTTACCGAACGGGATGATTCAGGCAAGATGACCCTCCGCAGGGGCTTCGAAATACGGGGAGGCGAGCGGGTTATCATCGCCGAGGATGTGGTAACCACCGGTAAATCGACCCTGGAAACGGCAGAACAGATAGAAGAGATGGGAGGCATTATTGCCGCCTCATTCTGCATCGTTGACCGAAGAAGTGAAGAAACAGCGGATACCTTCCCCTGGCCCTTCTATTCAGCGGTTCATATCCCTGCGGAAACCTGGGACGCAGAAAACTGCCCCCTCTGCCGTGAAGGAAAGCAGCCTGCTGTCAAACCCGGATCGAGAAAGGTTTTCTAGCGTTTTTAGACATACACTGAATAAACCACCTACTATACAGAATGACGGAGGAGTAACCCATGAATGTGTTGGTAATTGGCGGCGCCGGATATATCGGCAGCCATGTAGCAAAAGAGCTTATAGCAGCCGGACATAAGATAACCGTATTTGACAACCTCTCTTCGGGGCTGCTCCAAAACCTGTTTCCTCAAGCGGATTTTATCGCCGGGGATATTCTGCATACCGATGACCTTGCCCGGGCTTTTTCCCGCAAGTTTGACGCCTTTATCCACCTGGCGGCCTTCAAAGCAGCAGGGGAATCCATGGTGGAACCGGAAAAGTATTCGGTCAACAATATCACCGGAACCATCAACATCCTCAACGCCGCAGTCAAAGCCGGAACGAAATACATGGTATTCTCCTCCTCCGCCGCGATATTCGGGGAACCCCAATACCTTCCCATGGACGAAGAACACCCCAAGAACCCGGAAAACTACTACGGTTTTACGAAACTCGATATCGAACGCTATATGGACTGGTACGATAAGCTCAGAGGACTCAAATTCGCTTCCCTGCGGTATTTTAACGCCGCAGGATACGATCCCGACGGCGCACTGACCGGGCTTGAACAAAAGCCTGCCAATCTGCTCCCGGTCATCATGGAAACCGCCTGCGGTATGCGCAAGGAGATGCAGATCTTCGGCACCGATTACGACACCCGTGACGGCACCTGTATACGTGATTACGTCCATGTCACCGATCTTGCCCGGGCTCATGTAAAGGCCCTTGAGTTTATCGCCTCCCGTAACGAGAGCATCACCGTCAACCTCGGCAGCGAGAAGGGAGTAACGGTGTTTGAGATGCTCGAAGCCGCCCGCCGCATTACGGGCAAGGAAATCCCTGTTGCCCATGTGGGACGCCGGGCAGGAGACCCTGCCTGCCTCTACGCCACCTCCGCTCTGGCTCGGCAACTGCTCAACTGGACTCCCGAATACTCAGATGTAGATACCCTGGTAAAAACCACCTGGAAGGTATATGAGAAAAACGCTGAAAAGGGGGCGGCCAAATGAGCCACGAGGAAAACAGCGATTTTGAACAGCTCGCTTCGTATATCGAA
>JAITWB010000134.1 GCA_031285525.1 Spirochaetaceae bacterium | reverse complement strand
CTCATCCCCGGCAATAATCGCTTTTACCCGTACTGCAAATTCATCAGAGGCGGCAACACCTCGGTTACATATAATTATCCGGGAAAACTGACTCAGACTCATCACATCCAGAGATGAGTCAACCTTTTCAGGAACAGCGATTATCGGAACTATGACAGTCATGGGGTGACTGCGGATGATTCCGATAACACTGATATCAACAGAATCTATCACTATTATATCTGGCGTAATGCTTGCAACTATATCGGTAAAATCAGCCATAGAAGTTATATTCACCGCCAAATCAGCATCAATCCAGGCGGAGAATATATCTGAGGAAACACCAACAAATAGCACCTTACCCTTTTTAGGTCCCTGAATAACCGAATCAACCGAAGAGACCAGCGTCTCTCCATTCAAGTTACGGCTATAGCATAAAAAGGGAACATGAAAGAATTCAGAATGGGCATGAAGTGCAGATACCCGCACATAATCGTCCATTGAAGCGCTATCCGCATCCCAAATAATACAGGCGATTCTATCAGGAATCATCAAAGCCCTCTCAACATCCTGAATAACAGGAAGGTCGAAAAGGTGTGCAGGAAAAACCTCCATATTAGAAAGAGAGAGGATCATATCATGCTGACCGACACCGGTATATTCAGATTTCTCCCCCGATAGGGTAATCCACGGGAGAATTATCGTACACCCCGAAGCATCCCGATGGAATTGACCGTTATGCATCAGGATAATCCGTTCCGCAAGGAGCAACGTATGTTTCTTCCATATTTCAGATGGCAACAGATTAGAACTTTTGAATGCAATTTCGAGTCCCTGGCGCTGCATTTGTACGGCTCCGCGAATTGTACATACCTCCTGAACGATGCTCAAAGCCTGGGACAGACGATTAACATCACCGGCAAGAAGCGGGAACATACCGGCGCCGGGAAGCAGCGTATCGATATTAAAGAGCACCTGATTGTAAGACAATTCATGAAGATGCGAAAGTGTCAGCTCGATCAGACGATTTGTTTGCTCCTGCCGGGAAGCGACACAGGCCTTCAAAAATGTTATCTGCTCCGCAATGACATCGGGTTCTTTATTGAGCAGAGGGATATTTTTTTCAAGCTCTTCGATCTTATCCATTATTTCCGCAAGGGGATTATAAAGATCGTTTCCGACGGTAACAAAAAACTCAGTTTTTGTCCGTTCCGCCTGCTCTGCGATCTGCTTCGCCCGGTTTACCTCCCCAAACAGAAAAACCCCCTTGAGAGCATTGCTTACAGAGGCGCGTAGATCCTCAAGAATAACCCCATCATAAAAGGGTACGTTATGGACAAAATAGCCCAGAGACTGATTCTCAATAAACAAGGGCTGTACCATATAGACATCACCATCATACTGATCCTTGATACTGAGGGGAAACATCTGCTCTGTAGGGAACCGCTGCTCCTCTCCAGCATTGAAGCCTTCGGGAGAAAAACTGCCGATACAGACGGTTGTTTTTTCATCCCCATAGAGCATCACTGATGCGGTATATATACCGATCTTGGGCAGATGCCGTGCAAGGCTTCGTATGAGAGACTCCCGATCCCGGGTTCCCAGAAATTCACATTTAAGAGAGTTAAGAGCATTCTGCCGCTGCCCGGTTATAAAATGCCCATTTATACGGGTTCGCTCCTGCGCCCAGGAAATGATACGAAACACTATAGTTTCTATAGAAAACATTTTTTCGGGAGTCAGAAAACGGGATTTCCTGACGGTATCGATGACATCAATGAGGATATCGATATTCCCTCCGGTATCGAAGAATCGTTGTATCGATTTACTTAAAACAGTATAAAAGAGGGATTCATCTTCGTAAAAAAGGCTTTGTACTAACGGAACAACATAGGTATCCCTATCAACCGGAGTCAGTTTGAGCCGAGCCGTGATCATCTTGGCAATTAGCTCCCCTGCCTCAACATGAGAAATCGAAGCAATTTCGGAAGGACAAACAGACTGTAAAGGTTTGACTACTTTTCTGCATCCGCAGGAATTACGAATAACCACCTCCGAAGGAATCTGCACATCCGGTATCTCGGATAAAGCTCTGGAAGATTCCTCGTTCGGTTTATTGAGAAGGGTTTCAAGTATTCTAAAGGATTCACCGCTTAACTCCGCATAGGGCATATGTACCGTGGAAATCGGGTTTTCGAGTATCCTGCTTTCGACTGAATTATTAAAGCCCCCTGCATGATAATCTTCGGGAACCGAAAATCCCTGCCGATGGAAGTAGTTAACCGCCGAGAAAATCATCGCATCACTGACCCCTATCAGGGTATCAAAATGCTCACCAGGTACACATTTTCGCGATTCAAATAACTGCGCCGCTGCAGTCTCTCCGCTGTTCCAATTAAAGGGATCCGTAATGAGATTCTCATCCAACCGAAGCCCCGCCTCTTTCAGGGCATCGCAATACCCATTAAATCGCTCCTCTGCAGAATCGTGGGTTACAGGTCCCCGCAGAAAGGCTATTTTTCCGGCTCCATGCTCCTTGATAAAATGGGTTACCAGATCCTTCATGCCCTTGTAGGCATCAAACATCACACAGGGAGCCCCTGGTACTTTATGGGCAAGGGTCACATAGGGAAGAGCAAAGTCTTCGTGGAACCGATTACATTCTTCCTCGGATACCG
>JAITWB010000012.1 GCA_031285525.1 Spirochaetaceae bacterium | reverse complement strand
TCATATATTCTGCCCTTGGGAAGCAGTATCTTCAGTTTTTCCATTGGTTTCTCCTTGCAGTATGCGCAGTTTTACACTTTCTTTTCTATTTAAGCCCATAAGAAAGAGGTCTGTCAAGGAGGGAGAAGGGAGCAAGGACACTTTGAGTGTTTCTTTAATCAAGGCAGTGAGTGTGGGGCACGTTTATGAGATTGCTGGATTGTAAAGCAGGGAAGATGTATAATGACAAGAACTGAGAGGGTATCTCACCCGAGTGAGTGAGATCCTCTCTGTTTTTTTGTGTTGCCGGTTTACCAGCCTACCGTTTTGTTGGTGCTGTCATAACTGTGGTAAGAGATACTAAACAGACTATTTGTATCTGCGGCACGGGCGGTGTTGTCATCTGCGTAAGTGTGATCCGAATTCGGTGCGATTACGGCATATGTTTCTGCACGGGTTTTTCCGTCTACTGTTTCAGGTCTGAGATATACATATTCTTCTATGCTGTCGTAGCTATAGGAACCGGTTTCTGTTAGACCAGAAGTGGTTGTATATGTATCGGCGGTAAAAACGTATGTTCCAGTTCCGCTATCGGAATACGTCTGTCCTGCTAATTCGTTCGTTCCCTTGTTTGCTGGCAATGATTGCGCCAAAAACAATGCTGTCTCATCGGCGCTGAAGGAATAGGCGCATGCCCGGTCGGCAAAAAACTCATTTACCATCTCATCTCCCATAGCATTCAGGTATTCGGATGCACTGGAATAGCCTTCTAACAACAAATCCTCCATTATTTCAGCCTGTTCCTCTGGAGTCATTGCCTCAAAAGCTGCAAGTTCTTGATTGAGCATCTCCTGCACTACTGTACGGTAGGTGGATTCTGTCATGATAGTGTCGCCGCCCGTATTTGCTTCTACAGGTGATAGTGTCACTTTTTTTGCGGTTTCATTGAAGGGGAATCAGTGGTGATTAACCCTCAATAAAGAGGTCTGGACAATGTCCAGCGCGATACGGCAATGCCATATCGGATGGGAGACTGCACACGGCAACTCCCTATATAAAAGCCGGACACCGGAAGGCGCCGAACCCTTACAATACGAGAGGATACAAAAGCGTAAAAAGGACTGTTAGCGGATATTAGTGGATTGACAAAGAGTGAATTAACGGCATAATTCCCTGTCTGCCTGTCTGCCTGTCTGCCTGTCTGCCTGTCTGCCTGTCTGCCTGTCTGCTCATGTGTGAAACATATCTTGGAAGCATAACGATACTAACCATCAGTAGGAGATTTTACCACGGTTTGCGGAATAGAGCAATGCCTTTCGAATAAAACAGGTGATTACAAAATCAATTAACCAAGCATAAATCTGTTTCATGTTCATTTCTGCCTCCTTGCAAAACGCTCACTTTCATAACCTTATAGCTTTTTGTATAGAGGAAACCGCAAAACGCCCCTCCCATTTTGCAGCTCCCTTCCATCCCATATTCCTCGCATACAGCCTGCTCATTTCCTTCAAGCCCTGCGCCGCTTTCTCATCAAAGTGCTTCTCACTCATCCGCCACTGCCAGTTAATCCCCCCTGTGGTAGAGGGCGCATTCATCCGCCCCTCAGACCCGACAGCGAAAATATCCTGCAGCGGAAACACTGCATAGTCTGCCACCGACGCCATTGCAAGCCGTATCAGCTCATGGGTCAACAGCGTCTCACTCACATTCCCCCCGAGATATCGTGTTACCAACTCCTTCTCTTCCGGGGACGCAGCGTCGATCCAGCCCTGCATCGTCTCGTTATCGTGGGTACCAGTATAGACCACGCAATTCCGGTCATACATATGAGGCAAAAAGGCATTCACAAACCCATCCTTCCCCGCCTCATTCACATCAAAGGCAAACTGGAGCACCTTCATACCGGGCAGACCGAAGTCATCCCGCAGCTTCCGCACTCCTTCGGTAATAAGCCCCAGATCCTCTGCAAGGATGAAACCTTGCCCTAGCTCCTCCCGAATTGCTTCAAACAACGCAGAGCCGGGACCGGGAATCCATTCCCCGTTTATCGCAGTCTCCTCGCCAAAGGGAATAGCCCAATACGCCTCAAAGCCGCGAAAGTGATCTATCCTGATATAATCAACCATACCGAGTGTCCCCTTGATACGGTCTATCCACCAACGGTACTTATCCTTCTGCATCTCATCCCAATCGTAGAGCGGATTTCCCCACAACTGCCCGGTAGCGCTAAAATAATCCGGCGGAACCCCGGCAACAACCTCAGGCGCCCCGTTCTCATCGAGCTGAAAAAGCCTTTGATTCGCCCACACATCAGCGGAATCGGGGGCAACGAATATCGGAATATCCCCAATAATGGAAACCCCCTGCTCATTGGCATACTTTTTAAGCGCCCTCCACTGGGTAAAGAAAAAGAACTGAATAACCTTATGAACCTCAGCCTCCCGCACATGAAGACTGTGCCAGTCGGAAACCGCCTTCGGATCCCGGATCGCCAACTCACGGGGCCAGTAGTTATTCCACATCGCTCCCTGCACATCCGCCTTTCGAGCTTCTTCGTCATAATACTCTTTTATACTCATAAAGATGGAATAGTTGTCCAGCCATCCGGCATTATCGTTCTTAAACGCCTCGTACCTGGTGCGATCCTCTTTCTTTGCAGAATCGAGAAACTGCGAAGCCGCCAGCTTGAGCAGCGGTATCTTCCAAAACACCACAGCCCCAAAATCGACATATCCCTCATTCCGTATAAACTCAGGAGGCAGAGCTTGTTCGCCGCTCAAATACCCCGACTCAACCAGCATATCGATATCGACGATAAGCGGATTCCCTGCAAAGGTCGAAAAAGAAGCATAGGGCGAATCCCCATAGCCTGTAGGACCCAAAGGCAAAATCTGCCACAGCGACTGCTTTGCCGAAGAAAGCCAATCGACAAACCTGTAAGCCTCTTTCCCGATAGTACCGATCCCCGGAGTTCCCGGCAGCGAAGTAGGGTGAAGCAGAATCCCGCTTTTCCGTGTATTATCCATCTCAAATTCCATGCGGAATGATTCCGCTGCGGAATAATTCCGCTAAAAAAATAACCCTGCGGAGAATCTTCCGCAGGGTCTACATCCCATTATTTCTCTGCAATAAGCAGCGTCTTGGCATCCAGTTTCAGATCCATATCCTTGGGCGCCGTTCCGTGTTCCTTGAGAACCTTCAGATTAATACAATCAGGTTTCTGCTCAAGATAAATGATCACGTCCAGGGCATCCTGAATCGGAGCCAAGGTTGCGGGAACCTGCCTGTCGGTCTCTTCGGTATTGCCGCTGAACCAGAGTACCAGATTCGCCTGTTTTGCAAAATCCTTCATCTGATCAAGATCTTCCCGCTTTATACGGGTAAAATCCATACCGTCAATAATGACAGCCTGAGCGTTGATACCGCCGGAAATAAGAGCCTGCACCGTTTTGGTGACCTGAGCCGTAGAAGCGCTGTCCTGATTAAAGTTCAGAATGATACGTTTCTTAAGGATATCTTCCTTAATATCATTCCCCTTATCAAGATTCTTCTTCTT
>JAITWB010000266.1 GCA_031285525.1 Spirochaetaceae bacterium | reverse complement strand
AGCCCACCGCAGAATGGATGTAATAGGCGAAATCTATTGCCGTTGCCCCGGCTGGCAGCTCGATGATATCACCTTTCGGGGTAAATATATACACCAGATCCGATGAAAGCTCCTTCGAGTAGCTGACACGGTTTGCACCCTGTTTGTAGAGCCAGTGACTCGCAACGCCGTGCTCGGCAATACGGTGCATTTCATGGGTGCGTATTTGAATCTCCAGGGGCTTCTCATCGCATAAAACCGTTGTATGGAGACTTTGGTAGCCGTTGGGCTTGGGATGGGCGATATAATCCTTGATACGTCCCTCCAGAGGTATCCAGAGCTTGTGTACCAGCCCCAGCAGGGTATAGCACTCCCATTCGGATTTGCAGAGGATTCGTACTGCCAGGAGGTCATAGAGCTCATCCGCCCCTTTCTGCCGTTTTTTCATCTTTTGATAAATGGACCAGAAATGCTTTGCCCTGGCGGTCACGGTAACGGTTATCCCCTCTTTTGCGGCTCCTTCAGTTATGGAGCCTTGAGCCTTCTCCAGATACACTTCCCGCACACCCTTTTTGGAAGCTACTATCAGCTTTATCTGTTCATAGATATCGGGATTGCCGAATTTAAGGCTCAAATCCTCCAGTTCATCCTTCATCGCGGAAATACCGAGCCTGTTGGCAATTGGCGCCCAGACATCGATAACCTCACGGGAGAGAGACTTCTGTGTGTCAGGGCTGTCATTTCTGAGGTTCCGCATCCGATCAAGCTTGTCGGCGAGTTTCACCAGAAGCACCCGGACATCGCTTATGGTTGCGAAAAACATCCTTCGGATAACCTCGGCCTGATGCAGGGTATCGGTTTTGAGATCCAGACCCGTTATCCATGAGATATCGGTTAGGAGCTTGAGAACCTCCTGACCGAATTTCGCTTCAATGTCTGCATTCAGGGAATCTTCCCCGCTGCTGGGGCTGTTATTCTCAATAAACACCCCATGAAGCAGAGCCGAAACGATGGCATCTCCATCCATCCTGAGCCGGGCGAGGATAACTGCAACCCTAAGAGGATGCGCCATGCAGACTTCTCCGGCGGCAGGGGTTTTTCCTTCCGTCAATTCAATCATCCAGAGCCATGCATCGGTTATGCGATTTCGCTCTGATTCGTCATAAAAAGAGAATTCCCTCAAAAAGGTATCCAGCGTATCTATGGTGTTTAGGAATTCAGGACTCACGGCTTTACTCCTCCGGTGAGCCTTGGAGAGCCCTCCAGATCGTTGTACGTGTCGATCTGGGTAAACCCGGCTTCACCGAAGAGCCGACGGGTTTCTTCGGCGTTGTATTCCCCGGTTTCAATGAGCAGAACCCCTCCCTGTTTGAGCCGGGACATTGCCTGAGGGATGAGCCTGCGGATGAGATCGAGACCGTCCGCTCCGCCGTCAAGGGCGAGGACAGGCTCGTTTCTGCCATCGGCAAGGAGTTCCCCGGTTATCTGTGTCGGAACATAGGGAGGATTTGATAGAATGAGGTCAAACAGTTCAGGTTCAGGGACGGCATTGAGCAAATCGCCCTGGTACAGGGTGAACATACTGCAAGCCTGAGGAGAAAGGAGTTTTTCTGCGTTCCGCTGTGCTATAGCGAGAGCTTTATCGCTTATATCTGAGCCAGTAAACCGCAAAGCAGGATTGTTGTCCTTTCCCGCTGTCAGCGTATGAAGAAGGGAAACGGCGATGCAGCCGCTGCCTGTGCAGATATCGGCGATATTCAGTGTGGATGACTCTGCATATCCTCCACGCTCCAGAGCCCTTCGGATCACCTCAAGAGCCTTCTCCACCAGCAGTTCCGTATCGGGCTTGGGGATAAGGACATCCGGGGAGACGTGAAATGGCAATCCCCAGAACTCTTTTATCCCGGTGATATAGGCGACGGGCAGACCTGTCTTCCGTTGGAGTATCGCCTCCCGAAACGAGACTTCCTCGGTCTCTCCCAGTTCACGTTCGGAATACGCCAGCAGTATCTCCCGGGATATGCCGAGGAGGGATGAGAGTATAACCGTTGTATCAAGAAATACCGAAGGGATACCGCTTTCCGCAAGCTCCCGCTGTCCCATCCGGCACGCTTCCCCGTAAGTCATAGGGTATTTTATCAGAAAGAACGCCCAAAAGTATAGAGAAGGCGGTAAAATTCTTCGAAAAAATACTTGACTCTTTTTGGTACTTTGTGTATAGTCAATAACACAAAGGGGGCGTAGCGAAGTTGGTTATCGCGTCGGCCTGTCAAGCCGAAGATCGCGGGTTCAAGCCCCGTCGCTCCCGATACAGGGGCTGTCCTGAAAGTGCATGCTTTTGGCGACAGCCTTTGTTGTTTATACGGTAACGTATGTACCGCAGCAGAATCCGTCAAAGCGGGGAGGAACATTGTTCCTCATAAATACTGGGATTCTGTTTACATATATCGGCCGGCGTGATTTTCATGACGGCCATTTTACGGGTAGTAGCGCAGGGGTAGCGCGCTTGGTTCGGGACCAAGAGGTCGGGGGTTCAAATCCCCCCTGCCCGATTGTAAATCATTATAATGCAACGAATTATGAGTCAACCTTTTTGCTTGTCGTTTTTTATGAGAATAAGAGGGTTGGAATTGTGTCTGATTATCATTTGTTCATGAATGTGGTGACTGGGAAAAACGGGAAATCAGTAAAAAAATGGTATTATTGGTATTACGATCAATCTGGAAAGCAGGTAAAAAGGGTTTGTCAAAACTGCAAAAACAAGGCTGAAGCCGAAGCCTATATTAATTCGTTGCCTCCCTTACAATACCAATTGTTGACGGTTTCTGACATTGCAAAAACGATGTTTCTTCCTGGCAGTGATCATTGGAACCGAAGAAAGCAGTTTGGTAAATCTATAAAAGAAATAACCATGATAGAAGCCCGTCATTATGTTGAGCTGATTCTTGAAACCTTTGGAGATGAGAATATTCAAGCATTAACAGTACCAAAGATTCAGGATTATCTTTTCAAGGTTGAGCGTTCAGGATCGTGGAACAATCGGTATCTTGATATTTTTTCCGAAGTATATGATGAAGCTGTATGGAAAGGGGTTAAGGTTGTTAAGCCAGCATTTATCAAATTCAAAAGAGACTCTACCCCTTCGTCAATACTCTCAACTGATGAAATAAATAGGCTTTTCGTTCCTGATAACTTTACATCGGAGATGTTCTATCTGTTCTTCCTTGTATCTCTTTCCGCTGGGTTACGGCTTGGGGAAGCGAGGGCGCTACGGGTTTCACAGTTCAGGGATGATTTTCAGGCTCTTATAGTTGACGGGTTTATGACTAAAGATGGGATACGGAATCCGTATAATAAGAAAGGTTCAGAGGAACAGCCCCGCTTCCGGGTAGTTTTGTTACCTGCGATGACAGCAGAAATAGTTTTTTCCTATGTCCAGAAATTAAATTTGGGATATAATGAGAGTTACCTTTGAAGAGATAATCGAGGGGGAGAAGGCATTAACGACATTCGTGAGACATAATGGAGGGCATCTATGAATAAGAACGAAGAGGAAATCATTATCTATCAAACAGCCGATGACAAAATAAAAATAGATGTGCGTATGCAGGGAGAGACACTTTGGCTTACTCAGGCGCAGATGGCTGAGCTGTTTGGACGCAGCGTCAGCGTTATTTCCAGACATATTAAAAACATCTTTACAGAAGGCGAGTTAGACGAAAAAAGCAATTTGCAAAATATGCAAATTGCAAATTCTGATAAACCGGTGGCGTTTTATACACTCGACACGATTCTTGCGGTCGGTTATCGTGTGAGGTCTCAGCAGGGAACGCAATTCCGGCAGTGGGCAACAACCGTTTTGCATGAGTACCTGCAAAAAGGCTTCACGATGAACGACGATTTCTTGAAGAACATGGGCGGTGGGCTTTACTGGAAAGAGTTGCTGGAGCGCATTCGCGACATACGCACCAGCGAAAAGGTGATGTATCGGCAAATTCTTGACTTATATGCTACAAGTTTGGACTATAACGCAGCTATGCCCGAAACTCTCAAATTCTTTAGGATCGTACAAAACAAGCTGCATTATGCAGTCAGTGGGAATACAGCAAGTGAAATTGTTTTCAACCGAGCTAATGCTGAATTGCCGTTTATGGGGTTGACTGTATTTAAGGGCAGTCGTCCGATAAAGAGTGAGGTCACCGTAGCAAAGAATTATATGACCGAGAAGGAACTGTTCGCTCTGCGTCGAATGGTTAACGCTTTTTTCGATATGGCAGAGTTGAAAGCGGAAATGCACAAACCTATGTATATGCATGATTGGCTTGAGACTCTGGATAAATTCTCTCATGATTTCGGTGTCGGAGTATTGGAAGATGCGGGTTCTATCAGCCATACCAAGGCGGTGGAAAAAGCACATCAAGAATACGCCGCTTACCGATCACAATTGCCCGATGATTTGAGCGATGTGGAAAAGGCATATCTTGAATCGCTGCGTGAAATGCAGAAGAAACTCAAAGACGGCAGTGTAGGCAAAGAGGAGTGACGGTCAAAGCGATCAGTAGGCAACACGCTCTGTGAACTTTTCGGAATTATCTTTTCCGCATGAGGATAGAGTTCATCGGCAGTATATTTGAGTACATTGGCAATGTAATAGGGTAAGGGAACAGTCCGTGTGAGACGGATAGATCCCTCTTCATCTCCGGCTTTTTTCAGTTCTCTGGCTTTGCTCAGAGTTTCCAATTTCTCATCAAGCGTCATTAACTGTCCCATTTGAAGACCTCCTTTTTACCCTTACATTATATCCTACCTGTCCCGTTCCCGACAAGACTTCAAATTAGCAAAAAAATGTACCTTTTTCATACTCTTGACTAATGTTTCTTCTTATATTGTAACATTTTATATACTCGTATAAAACGGTGTCAAAGAGGTTATATACGATTCGGGACCAAGAGGTCGGGGGTTCAATTCCCCCTGCCCGATTTTCATCGTGCTTCTGATACATCAGCACATTGATGGAGCCGTTCCCTCACTGATAGCCTCAGAACCTATCAGTATTTTTAATAGAAAGTTTCATTGCTAAGCCCTAGTGAAACCGGATGGACGGCAATTGATTCAGACTCCTTTTCTTCACATTCTGGGAAAGCAAAACTATTGTTGAGGATCTTTTACTGTTTCCATATCAATCCAAATACCGATGGATACAGACGGATCAATAGGTAACTGCACATAGCGCCAAATGTCAGAAAAGGCGCAAATGGAATGGGTACTGTTTTTTTTCTACCCAAAAGTACCATAACTCCTCCAAAAATTAAACCTGTTATAGATGCGATAAAAAAAGCACTGAATACTGTAGGAAACCCACAGAAAAACCCTATCAACCCGGAAAACTTTACATCTCCCATTCCGATGCCGTGAGTTTTCAGCCGAATCAGAAAAAAGAACAATAAGCTGCACAGAGCGGTCAATACCGCATTAAGCAACAAGTCTCTGCTGCTGATTAAATGGAGTCCGAGAAGTAGCACAAAACAACTTCCTGTAATAATGTCCGGTATACGGTAGGTACGGATATCTATAATAGATGCGACAACAGCGCAGAGAATAAACACGATAAAGTCAGTAGAAAAAAGACCTTGCTCCATATTTGTGTAAACAGAACCACAGAGGATTCCTCTTCCCGTAATAATAGGACTAAAGGTAAGTCCTCAATATCCTGGCAACCATTATTCACTTTTGTACATATTTTTCAAGCCCAATTTCATCACATTTCAAAATATATTCCCTAAAATTATAACAGATCCTATTCTATTTGGTCTGGATTGAGCTATAGCTGATGGTACTGACACTTTTCTATAAAGTATATATAATGAAAAGATATTCAGTATTTAAAGTAGGGAGAAACAACTATGGCTTTTCTTGAGACAGTTCAAAAAGTAAACGGCGTGATAAACGGCTTCGTCTGGGGTCCCTATATGCTGGTCTTACTGGTCGGAACAGGGGTGTTTTTTACCATCGGAACAAAGGTTTTTCAGGTATCCAGAATCAAACTGTGGTGGAAGGGCACCTTCGGACAGATCTTCAACACCGATCCAAAACACAAAACAGAAGACGCTAATATTACCCCGTTTCAGGCAGTGTCAACAGCCCTCGCCTCCACCGTCGGCACCGGTAATATCGCAGGTGTAGCAACGGCCATCTTTACCGGAGGACCGGGAGCGGTCTTCTGGATGTGGGTATCCGGTCTTTTCGGCATGATGACCAAATACGCCGAAATCGTCCTCGCAGTACAGTACCGAGAAACCGACGCAGACGGCACCCACCACGGCGGCCCCATGTATTACATACAAAACGGCCTCAAACTAAAATGGCTTGCCGTAGTCTTCGCCATCTTCGGAACCCTCGCCACCTTCGGCATCGGCAATATGACCCAGTCAAACGCTATTGCCTCCTCGCTTAACGAAAGCTTTGGAATCCCGGCATTGGCTTCGGGTATAGCCATCGCCCTCGTCTGTGCCATCGTCATCATCGGCGGAATTAAACGCATCGCCTCGGTAACGGAAAAACTGGTTCCCTTCATGGCAGTCTTTTATTTCGTAGGGGGCATCATTATTCTGGCGATGAACGCATCAAAACTGTCCGCCGCATTTGGCGAGATATTCTCTAACGCCTTTTCCCTGCAATCCGCAGGAGGGGGTATTTTAGGCTACAC
Organism: Spirochaetaceae bacterium; assembly: GCA_031285525.1. The sequence continues at coordinate 2,612 of JAITWB010000266.1, read as the reverse complement.
TATAATGAGAGCCATGCGTTACGGCATTGCCCGGGGAGTATTCTCCAACGAAGCAGGACTCGGTTCCGCACCTATCGCCCATGCCGCATCCCGTGCAAAGGAACCGGTAGAACAGGGACTCTGGGGCGTCTTTGAAGTCTTTGTCGATACCATAATTATCTGTACCATCTCCGCATTGATCATTCTGACATCAGGTCTATACAAAGGGGATATCTCCGGCGCTCCCCTTGTGATGGCATCTTTTACGAACAGCCTGGGATCTTTCGGCGGTATCTTTGTTACCATCGCCATCCTGTGTTTCTCCAGTTCCACCATCCTCGGCTGGTCCTACTACGGACAACAGTGTCTGCACTATCTGCTTGGAAATAATAAAATTGTAGACCTCACCTACAAGATTGTTTTCTCCCTTCTAACGATTGTCGGAGCTGTGGGGGGCTTAACCTTCGTCTGGGATCTCGCCGACACCTTAAATGGTCTTATGGCAATCCCGAACCTCATCGGACTTCTGCTGCTCAGCAAAGTAGTGTTTGGGCTGACAAAAGAATACCTGGCAAGAAAGAGATAAACGTATCTTCAGGCGGTAGGGATACCGCCTGAAATGCATATTCCAATCCCCCCTGCGATATACGTCGCAATCAATATATAAACGGAATAATCCGATACTTCACCTTTGCGGTATATTCATCCCACAGTTTGCCATACTTAGTCTTGCACACCGTATCGTCATCCGCCTGACGGGTAAACATAAGCCCCACATAGTAAGCCGGATACAGCCATACCATCCAGATACCAAAATAGCCGGAAGAAAGGGCGATAGCTATAGCCTGAATAATCTCCCCGAGATAGTTGATGTGGCGGCTTGCGCCCCAAAAGCCGTTAACCAACAGGCTATGAGTGCCGTCGCTCAGGGCTTCCGGCTGTATCCAGAGGAATTTCTTGCCCGGCGCAGTTTTAAAGAAATACTTCTGCATATTGGCGCCTCGGGTAAGCACCCAACCGCAAAAGAAAAGGGCGCCGAACAAAATCGTCAGCCATACAGGATGCCCCGGATTGGGCAGATGAGCGGTAAACCACAGGGACACGCTGTAAAAATAGGGATAGAACGCAAGACAGCCGAAGCCTAACTTGAACCCAACCCGTTCAGCGATAAAATCATAGGTCCATAAATGAATCTTCTCGAATGTCAAATACTCAAAGCAAAACCATGTCAACATTCCGCAGCCAAGCAGAAAACCATAATTGATATCAGCAACCGTCGTTATATGGAAGGCGGCAAAGGAAAGCACATTCAATTGAAGCGTCACAGCCCCGATCAAATAGAGCCACAGCTTCGCATCCACAAGACCGTCTTTGAGCTGCGGATCCTTTACCCTGCCGAACCAGAGATCCGCAAGAAAGGGCTTACCCGAGGACGGATGCTTGCACACTATATGGAAGGAATACACCAAGCCGATAACGCAAGCGCCGACAAGGGCGAACCACCGGATTTCATAAAACCACGTATACGGCACTATATTAAAGTACCCAAGCAGGAACCATAAAAGAACACTTGTCCAGAGAACGAATTTCCCGTTGAGACGGTAATTCATCACCTCTCCGGTTATCTCATTTTTCACATACCCCTTCACTCTTCCCGCCGGAATGATGAGATGTAACACAGTAATAATGGCGTATACAATCAAGGGAGTGATCAAACCTAAAAACAACTTCACGACAAACCTCCGGTATTTTTCGACATTATAGCAATCGCCGCTCTTCTGCTCAGTAACCGCATAAGAACAAATCGGCCTATTTTATTTACTATTCCAGGAATCACAATGGGACCTTTCCCTAAGGCATCTATCGTCTGTTCCGCCACATCACGAGCTGTAAGCGTCCCCGGAGCCTGTTTCGTTTTCTCAGCCTGTCTATAGCCGGGAGTTAGAATCGCACCGGCACAGCAGGCAAGCACATCGATACCGTGGGGCTTGAGCTCCTTCCAAAGCCCTTCCGCCAAAATAGCGTTAAACGACTTCGTCGCCCCATAAGCTGCAAGGTTCGGACTGCCCTGAGTGCCTGCAAGGGATGACATGAGTATAATGCCGCCCCGTTTTCGTTCTATCATCGCCGTGGACAACAGCTTCGTGAACAAAAGCGGCGCTTTTACATTTACCTCTGCAGCAAGAGCCAACCTGTCTTCGCTTGTTTTTTCGAATAAGCCTATCGGAGCAAAGGCGGCATTGTACACCAGTAAACCGATAGAGAACCTGAATCCCTGGATAACCTTTTTCACCTCTTTGTAATCCGCCATATCCGCCGCTATGGCAATGACATCGACGTTATACATCTCCCTCAGCCGGGCAGCAGCCGATTCCAGCCGTTCCTTTTGGCGGGCCATTAAAACCAGATTCACCCCCCGCCGTGCAATCGCCTCGGCAAAAGCAAAGCCCAACCCGTCGGAACCTCCGGCAACCAACCCATACTCACCGTATTTTTCTTTGAATGGTATACCTTTCATAAGAAGTATTTTACTATAGGTATATCAAAAAGGCAATTTAAATGTTCACACTATTTTTTCGACATTTTTGATATTTTAGTTGACAATTCTGTAAAAAAATTGTATCATTTTAGTG
>JAITWB010000264.1 GCA_031285525.1 Spirochaetaceae bacterium | reverse complement strand
CGGCTGTCCGGTTCCCAAGGTGGTCAAAACCGGCGCCGGTTCCGCCCTCACCAGAGACCCGGATCGTTTATATGCAATTGTAAAAGCCGTGTCGGAAGCGGTTTTTCCCCTCCCGGTGACGGTGAAGATCCGATCCGGCTGGGATGCGGGGCAGCTCACCTGGCGGGAAGCCGCCCTTGCTGCTGCCGACGGAGGAGCCGCCGCTGTTACCCTCCATCCCCGAACCAGGAGCCAGGGTTACGAAGGAACTTCCGACTGGTCTCTGTTGGGGGAGTTACAAAAGCTGCTTGACGGACGTATCCCGGTATTCGGTTCCGGGGATCTGTTTTCTCCTGAGGCAGCCAGGGATATGCTGGAACGTACTGGCTGCGACGGGGTGATGTTTGCCCGGGGCGCCATGGGCAACCCGTTTATATTCGATCAGACAAAAAAACTGCTCCAAACCGGAAGCTGGGACACAATTTCTCCTGAGATGCGTATCAGGACGGGCTTGCGGGAACTGGAACTGCTTGCCGCCGACAAGGGCGAAGATGGGGCGTGTAGGGAGATGCGCAAACGCTTCTGCGCCTATACAAAGGGTTTTCCTGGCGGGGCGGAACTGCGGGCGGAAATTGTAAAAATAACGGATATCAGCGGATACTGTACGCTTTTTGCGGATATATTGAGAAGATGAGGATTGATTATGGCCGGTTTCCTTAAATTTCTGAAAGATATGTTCGATAGCTTGCTGTTTGGCAACTCTGCTCAGGGAAAGGAGCGCAAGGAGCTGAAGGAGCTGGAAAATCAGCTCAAAGAAATAAATCCTCCGATTATAAAAGGCGGCATGATACCCCCCTCTGTTGCCGAGGCAATGTACCAGCTCTATGGTCTACTCTCTCCTGTATGTGAAATACTGGAAGGTACCATCGGCGGAACCGATACCTGGGCGAGTTCACGGTCTATGGACTACCTCTTCTATTCGGGCTTTACCGCCGAGGGACGAGAGCTCTATGAAACACTCTTTACTGACAAAAGAAAACAGCTCCTCTCGGAAGCCGAAAGTTATGAACGGGAGAAGGAACTGCACCGCCGGCTCCTGGATAAACTGATTAAGGAGTTGAGTAACCCGGAATTTAAGGCTATTGAGGGGATAATCTGCCAACTGGGAGCGCTCCAGGATTTGTGCAAATTTAATTTTGTTTCCTTTTTACGCTGCTTTGACAGTGAGTTCACCGGAGGAGATCCCGACTATGTTCCCCGGTTTCAGCCCTGCCCTGCGGTGGAGCTGGTGACCAACCTGCTGGACTTCTATTATGTCAGCGCTCCTCTGGATGTTTCTTCTTCACAGGTCAGTGCAATGATCGCATTGGTTGCCAAAAAAACAGGCGCCGTCCCTTCTGAGGAGGAGCATACTGCTATGACCAATCGGTTTAAAACCATCGCCGTTTTATTGAAGAAACGGCTGGACTCCGGTTCTCTGGTGATCCTCCTGCGGTATCTCAAGCGGAATCCGCACCTAAACCCTGACAGCGCAAAAATCGAGAAACCCCTCCTTGATGATTTCCGGGATCGGATCCAGATTCGGTATATTGCGGATAGTAAAAACATCGAGACCGAAATTCAGGATGAACAGTTGGAACAGCAGATACAGGAACTGTTTCCCGGCAAAAAGATGGTCTCTTTACAGGGGTATAATGCCGAAACAAATGATTTTCTCAAGTCTACCACGGCGTATTCCTTTTTCTGGGTCACCCCTTTGCAGATCATAAAAACCTATATCGCTGTGTATTTTGCCGAACCGGTGCGGGAACTGCTTAATGCGCTGATGGTTGAGGGATTCTATAATAACCAGAACTTTCAGACCCAGTTTTCTACCATTGTTCACCATTGTGTTGAATCGGATTCCGCCTTTGAGGTCTTTGAAAACAGTTTCGGCGATCAGGGGGAAAACAATTTTGACCATCTAAAACACTGTATCCAGAACAGCCGTGCGGGGAACGAGTTTCACCGTAAGGCGGAGGAGATGGTAAACCATATCAATCAGCAGGCAAAAGCCCTGGTTCAGAGCGAGGCAAAGCATTTTTATGAACTCTCGGTAAAAATTGCGGAACTGATCAACGACAGCAAGAAGCCCACTCCTGAGTATATTGCGAATATACGGATGCTCGTTTCTACAACTAAAAACCGGGAAAAATTTGAGAGTATAGAAAAACAGCAGCCATTTATGCTGAAATTTCTTGAAATAATGAAAAATTATGCTATAATTGGCAGTGCAGTGTAGGGGAACATGACAAAGAAACGGAACGTCGTCGGTAAGTCCAAAAGGGTTCGTCAGATCAGGGAATATGCTTCCTATGAGAAGCAGATTTTTGATCTGAAACAGCTTCTTGAAATTTCAAAGAGCCTCAGTTCGATACTCGAATATTCGACTCTCATCGAGTCGATATTGTATACCTGTATCGGGCAGATGAAAGTGCTTGGGGTCGGTATCTTTACCAAGCAAAATTTTGATTCATCCTATTTTCATCTCAATAATAATTACACCGGGTTTGAACTCAATAATAACCATGAGTATGTGATCCACGAAGACAGCTGTTTGATTAAGCTCCTCAGTGAATGCAACTCATGTATGACCCTCGATGAGGTAAAAAAGGAGCTGGGGAATCGTGACGAACTTGAAGCAATCCTGTCCCTTAATCCTTCTCTGATCGTTCCGTTAAAGACCCGCACATATATAAACGGGGTGCTCATTCTGGGAGAACGGCTTGATATCGGAGAAGAGCTCTCTTTTAGCGAGTACGAGAAGGAACATATCCTGAATATCGCCTCCCTGGTGGCGATCGTGGTAGGGAATGCGGCGCTCCTCGAAATGACCACCACCGATATGATGACCCATCTCAAGCTGAAGCATTACTTTTATTCAGTCCTTATCGGGAGACTGGAGGAGAGCAGCAAGCGCAAGATCCCTCTTTCAATACTGATGCTGGATATCGATTTTTTCAAACGGTTCAACGACTCCTACGGACACGCCTGCGGGGATGTGGTATTGCAGCGTGTGGCGGCTCTGATACAGGAGGGTGTGCGGAGTCAGGATCTGGCGGCACGGTACGGCGGTGAGGAGTTTGTGGTCATGCTCAATGATACCAACGCAGAGGATGCCTTAGGCATTGCAGAGCGTATCAGAACCGCCATAGAGGATATGGATATTGCCTATGAAGGACAGCACCTCACCTTAACTATTTCTGTAGGTATTTCTGAATATAATCCCTATACCAAGCCTAACGCAAAGGTGCTGGTGGATAGAGCCGATAAGGCCTTGTATGAATCGAAACGGAACGGACGCAATCGGACTACCGTTGCAGAGCCGGATATTCCTTCGGAATCTTGTGCGGGGATAGAATGAACGGAGTCAGAATGACTGGAGTCAATATGACTACTCCTTGGTGGCAGTCCGCTGTCTTTTATCAGATATATCCGAGGAGTTTTCAGGATTCAAACGGCGATGGTATCGGAGATGTTCCGGGGGTCATCTCCCGGCTGGATTATATTGCCGGCCTTGGGGTGAGCGCACTCTGGGTTTCTCCGTTTTTTAAGTCACCCATGGTTGATTTCGGCTATGATATAAGCGATTACTGCGATATAGACCCCCTCTTTGGCACCATGGATGACGTAAAGCGTCTTATCTCCGAAGCCCACAAGCGGAATATCCGGATCGTCTTTGATCTGGTGATAAACCATACGTCGGACCAGCACCCGTGGTTCATCGAGGCCCGGAGCAGCAGGGATAACCCTAAGCATGACTGGTATCTCTGGACGGAAAGGAAACGGCGAAAACCCAATAACTGGGTATGCCAGTTTGAACTCAAGAGCGCCTGGCACGATAATGACGCCACCGATGAGTGGTTCCTGGGAACCTTTACCTCCCATCAGCCTGAAGTGAACTGGCGTAATCCGGAACTCAAAAAAGCGATGTATGAGGTTATCCGGTTCTGGCTCGATCTGGGTGTGGATGGATTCCGCATGGATGTGGTTAACTGGTATATCAAGGATGACGAGCTGCGGAGCAATCCCTTTTCCTGGAACGCCAATCCCGATATCTTCCAAAACCATATCTACGACAGAAACCGTCCCGAGACCCTCGATATTTGCCGGGATATTCGGAGTATAGCCGACGAGTATGAAGGAGATCGAGTCCTTATAGGCGAGATTTTTACCCGCCAAAGCGAGATTGCCGCCCGGTATCAGGGGAAGGGGCTCCTCTCTCTGGCCTTTAATATGAATCTGCTATACCAGAAGTGGAACCCCCGGGCGCTCTCGGCGGCGCTTAACCGATGGTATTCCCTGCTTCCCCCTGATTCTTGGCCCAATATCACGTTGAGTAATCACGATCAGCCCCGTCACGGGAAACGGTATTTCTCACGGAATCCGCATATTCAGAAGAAACGCTGTCAGATAGCCGCAATGCTGCTGCTGACCGCCCGGGGAACGCCGTTTATCTATTACGGTGAAGAACTGGGTATGATCGGAGGACATATTTCCAAAAAGGAGATCGTGGATCCTACGGGAAAAACCTTTTGGCCCCTGCCGATAGGCCGTGATCCGGAACGGACTCCCATGCAATGGGATGATTCTGCAAACGCAGGGTTTACTGCTGAGGGAGTGCGTCCCTGGCTTCCACTTCAAAGTGATTATGCTGAGGTAAATGCATCAGTCGAGCAATCCGATCCGGCGTCGCTCTGGTCGTGGTATCGAAACCTCCTTTCTCTGCGGCATGACTCTGCGGTGCTTTCGAAGGGCGGCTTCGTCTTTCTTGCCGATGGACGTGATGGGGTTATCTCCTATGTACGTACTGCTCAGGAGCGTTTTTCCGGGTATGATGGAGGATCATTCGGAACCTCAGGTTCTACCAGAAGAAAGGAATCCTATCAGGTTCAACCGGGGGATATGCTGATATTCCTCAATTTTTCGAGCAAGCGGAAGCGTGCGGAACTTCCCCGTCCGGCAACGGTTGTACTCAGTAACTGCGTGAGGGAACAAGAAAAAAAGACCCTTGAGAAGATTTTGCTTGAACCTTATGAGTGTTTATTGTTACAGTTGTAAATATGGATACACCTACAAGAAGCAGTCTTATAAAACGCCCCTTTTCCTATGCATATTGGAACGTTTCGCTCATCCTCATTGGGATTAATCTCTTGGTATACCTGCTTACCAGGGTTGCGCCGGGAATGTATACCTGGCTCTCCCTTAATGTGGTAAACCTCATCTATCACCGGATGTACTGGCAGTTTTTTACCTATATGTTTGTCCATGGGGGCTTTACCCATCTCTTGTTCAATATGCTGGCGCTGTTCTTTTTCGGTATGTCCGTGGAAAGGCGGCTGGGATCAAAGGAATTTCTCTTACTCTATTTTGTTTCGGGGCTGTTTTGCGGCATATTCTCCTTTGGGATATATTATTTTACCGGCTCCGTGAATGTGTTTCTCATGGGCGCTTCCGGGGCTATCTATGCGATGCTCTTGAGTTATGCGGTGCTGTTTCCGGCTTCCTCCATCTTCATATGGGGGATCATCCCCGTACCGGCTCCGATTCTGGTACTCGTGTATGCAGCCATTGAAATACTGAGCGAGCTGTTTAGCTGGAGATCCGGAGTCGCTCATATGACACACCTTGCCGGCTTTGCCGTTGCCTGGCTCTATTTTCTCGTCAGGCTTGGTATCAACCCCTGGAAAGTATGGAAAAGCACCTTTCGATAACCCGTTTATTACCGATTCTGTGCCTCTTTTTCGCTGCGGCGGTTCTGCACGGCGATACTCCGGTGCAGAGTGCTTCCGGAGCGTGGACGGCAGGGGACAGACTGCGGTTTCCCTTGTGGGTACTCCTCGAATCGGTACCGGGCAAAGAAGCCCCTGCGCCGGATTCCCTGATTCAGTATCCCTTGGGGGAACTCCGTTCCATTGCCCCCTTTATCATAGAAGGCATGGTGTACGGCTGGAGTTTTTCCTATACCCCCTCCGACAGACTCCGGGGAGTGGAGGAGTATTTTTCCCGGGAATCTCTGGCAAGGCTTCCTGAGCGAAACTCAGGTATCATCTTTACCGAGCCCCGTATTGAAGAAGGGCGGCTTTCCTGCTGGGTCGAGTTTCCGGTGACTCCTCAGGTGGAGCGGCAGCGGAGCCGTTGGTACTCGGTGGTGTATCCCAAGGCGAGCGGCATTGGCCGAGGTTCTGTAATCGATGAGGCCGAAGGGATAAAAGAGGCATACTCACAGGCGATCCTAAACGCCGTCCGTGAGTATGTACGGAAGATTGAGAAAAACAAACCAAAAGAGATAAACGGAACCGTTCTCTTGACAGAAATTCCCCGGCTCTATATCGACGGCGGGAAATATATCGCAAGGATCGACTGTTTTCTGAATATCACAGAGATCGTGCCCTATAGCGTTTTCTAAAGAGTCTTTTCTACCGCTACCACCGAATGATTACTCCTACTTTGTTGGCGGTGGCGTACCAGCTGACCTGTTCCTGTGCTGCAGAGTTTTCCAGCAGTGCACGGTAACTCTTTCCCACCGTTTTTCCTACGGCAAAGCCGATCAATGCTCCGGCAAGTACTTCGGATATCCAGTGAACGCTTACGCCCATGGACAGGCCGATAAGTGCGGCATAGGTGTAGACCCCTGCCACGAGAAGCGGTTTGTCGTGGTAGATCTCCCCGATGACGGCAGCGGCTGCGAATGAATTTGCGGTATGACCGCTGGGCCAGCCGTCGATTAGATTCATATTGAACCAGTCAAATTCAGTGGAAAAATCATCGGTGCGGCTGTTTCTCGCATGTCCGTGTCCGTCTATGATCCCCGGTGCAGAGCGTCCGGTGGTCATTTTGAGAACAGACTGAAAGCTGAGGGTGATACCGAGCGCCTGGGTCAGCGCAAGACCGGCGATTTGCATTCGTTCATTTTTGAGAATACGGCCGGTAATATAGGTTACCACAGGCGCTATGGGAGGAACGAAGTATGCGGCATAGAGAGCCGGAATTCCTGCATTGGCAATCCCCTGATTTTCATAGACCAGGTTGCGGAAATTCCAGTCGATTCCGGTATCTATAAAGAGCGCTGTTCCAATCCCTGCTGCGGCGAAGTTGAGACCGTAATTATGGGTGAGGGTTCCCAAAATGTTCCAGCCAAAATCGTGAAACAAAAAGGTCAAAGGGACAATACTGTTCTTAAAGGGTTTCCCCTGATTGACAGATAAGTCTTCTTCTGCAGCAAGAGGCGCACATAATAATACAGCCAAAAAACACGAGACAAATAACAATAAAAGGACTTTGTTCATAGATCTATTATAAACAGTTCTGACAGGCATAGGCAACAAACAGTACAAGTGATTTCCCCCTTCTTAGGTATATATAACACCTGAGAAGGGAGATTTTGTTACCTCTTTTTATCACAAAACATGGTTTTATTGAAAAACAGGGGTTATAGTGTTTTATATGTCAGAATCTATGTTAAAAGGTGCTTTTTATATTGACGAAATGACCTTTTGGAAATAGATTTATTCAGAGATGGTTGTTTTCTGGAGGAGGAAGGCGGAGTGACAAGCAGCAAGACCGATCAACTGGCGATGCTCAGAAACATATTGAACGGAATGGAAGCCATTATTTGCGTCTGTGATTCCGAGACCTTCGATATCCTCTTTCTCAATGACAGCATGAGGGAAAAGTTCCATGTTACCGGTGACGGTATTGGTCATAAGTGTTATAAACTGCTTCAGGATTTGGATGAACCCTGCGCTTCCTGTCCCTATGAGCAGCTGCGTCAGGAGCCGGGTAAGTCTATCGTATGGGAACACAAGGAACGGATTTACGGCACCATATTGCGCAAAACTGGGCGGCTCATTGATTGGCCGGATGGGAGAAAGGCTCATTTGGAGTACTCTATCGATATAACCGAGTTACGGAAAACCCAGGCAACGGTGGTTGAGCTGGAATCGGAGATCGAGAAGATGTATTATGACTCACTCACCGGAATTTACAACAGACGCTATTTTGATGAAAATTTGGGACGCCTTTTAAATACCCTCTCCCGCAGCGACGGCGTATTCAGCCTGATGATGGCGGATATCGATCATTTTAAGAAATACAATGACACATACGGGCATGTTCAGGGCGATGAGTGCCTGCGGATTATTGCTGAAACCCTGCATAACGGTACCACTCGAAAAGACGATTTCGTTGCCCGCTACGGCGGCGAGGAGTTCGTTATCGTCCTGCCTAACACCGATGAAAACGGCGCTCGGCTGATAGCGGAACGGTTAATCGAGAGTGTGCGGAACAAAAACATACTCCACGAAGAAGGCGGTGATAATCGGTGTGTGACCATTTCCATAGGGGTGGCCACCGGCGACGTAAAACAGACCTTTACCGCAGAAGATTTTATTCACCGTGCCGACGATATGCTCTATGAGTCAAAGCGGAACGGACGGAACAAGTACACTTTTGCCAGTTTATAGCATTTCAAAGAGATTCTTCTCAAAGGTAATCAATCCCTCATCACGCATTTTGCAGAGCTCGTTTGACATGGCGCTCCGATCCACACAGAGATACTGAGAGAGCTCCTCCCGGTTAAAGGGAATGGTAAATCGTTTTGCTCGTCCTCTGTGGATATCAAAAAAACAAAGCAGTTTCTCTCTCGTGGTACGTTTGGAGAGAATCTCTATCTTTTGGTTGAGCAGTACGTTCTTGCGTGCGACCAATTTGAGCATATTCTCTATAAGCTGTGTATGGAAGGAACAGGCGGCAGAACAGGAGGTAATGATTCTTCTATAATCGAGAAACAGGATCTCCGCCGTATCCGCAGCCATCACCGTACAGGACTGTGTTCAATCCCGGCGCAGGCAAAGGCTTCCCCAAACAGTTCAGGAGCTCCAAGCTCTGTCAGAATAGTTGCAGACCCGTTCACATCCTCTTTTATGACCTGTACTCTGCCGGAGAGAACCAACCCGACAAAATTCACATTGTCACCGGAGAGAAGGATAACTTCACCTTTTTGATACGTTACCGTTCTTGCGGAAAGGCAGTTCAGCATTCGGTCAAAATCGGTGAAAGCTATGCCTTGAAACAAGGGGTTGTTTTTTATGATGTCAAAAATCTGTTTCATAAACTTGATTTTGGATCGTCTTTTTCGATTTCTTCCAAATTGAGACGATTCTCAATATCTTCTGCACTAGGTAACACATCTGCATATTCTTTTGGCAACTTGTCAAATAACTTGAATTCATTCATTTTGAGTTCAATCACTACATAGC
>JAITWB010000194.1 GCA_031285525.1 Spirochaetaceae bacterium | reverse complement strand
CAGGTGAATACGCTTTGTTCCAGTATTCGGAACCCCCACCTCATTGTAGTCGGTTCCGTGGGGAATCGGTATTTTATGCAGAGTCCCTATGTGGTACTGGAAAGCTTTTCCTTTCAGTCACAAATGCCTACCATCGACAATGCCGCTGAAATAAGCGATTACATCGTGTCCCAGTTTTTGTGGGAAATGTTCGATGAGATACATGTTGTCTATACCCATATGTACAGCAGCATCAAACTGCTTCCGACAGAAAAGCAGCTCCTTCCTTTGAATATCGAACAGTTTCAGAAAGAATATGCCGCTGTAGGGGATAGGCAAAGTCTCGAAGAGCAGTACGAGTTTATTCCCTCAAAAAAAGCCGTCTTCGATACCCTGGTTCCTATGTACATAAAAGGAATAATCTACGGCGCCCTGGTGGAAGCCTATGCAAGCGAACAAAGCGCCCGTATGTATGCCATGGATGAAGCGTCTAAAAGCGCCGAAGATATGCTTGCTTCTCTCAGGATTAGTTATAACCGCGCCCGTCAGGCAGGCATTACCCAAGAGATGTCGGAAATCATCGGCGGTTCGTCCGCACTGGCAGGAAAATAAAAGGAGAGCGGCTTCGCTTCCGTTGAACGGAAAAAGTAAAAGGAGAATGATATGCAAACAAAAGGATACATAACCCAGATAGTCGGTCCCGTTATCGATGTCAGTTTTCAAGAGGGGAATATTCCCTCCATATTGAATGCCCTTCATGTAATGCCGAATGGCGGAACTTCGGGCAGTTCTCCGGTAGTGCTGGAAGTCTTGCAGCATATCGGAGACAACAAAGTCCGCTGTGTTGCGATGAACGCCACCGAAGGACTTGCCCGGGGTCTTGAAGTCGAAGACACCGGCAAAGCCATCAGCGTCCCTGTGGGGAAGGACGTTCTGGGGAGAATGTTTTCTGTTACCGGAAACGTCATCGATGACCGGGGTTCTTTCTCTGCCGCCGAATACGCCTCTATACACCGAGATGCGCCGAGTTTTGAAGAACAGCGTCCCGCCACGGAGGTGCTGGAAACGGGCATCAAAGTAATCGACCTTATCGCCCCCTATGCCAAGGGCGGAAAAATCGGCTTGTTCGGCGGAGCCGGTGTAGGCAAGACCGTTATCATCATGGAACTCATTCGAAATATCGCCACCGAACATTCCGGCTATTCAGTGTTTGCCGGAGTTGGCGAGCGCTCCCGTGAAGGCTCAGATCTCTGGAAGGAAATGAACGAGTCCGGGGTTATCGAAAAAACCGCCCTCGTCTTTGGACAGATGAACGAACCCCCGGGAGCCCGTATGCGGGTCGCCCTTTCGGGACTCACCATGGCAGAGCATTTCCGTGATCGGGAAGGACAGAACGTTCTCTTGTTTATCGATAATATATTCCGTTTTATTCAGGCAGGAGCCGAGGTGTCCGCCCTTTTGGGACGCATTCCCAGCGCAGTAGGATATCAGCCCACTCTGGCAAACGAGATGGGTACCCTGCAGGAGCGGATAGCCAGTACCTCCAGGGGATCGATTACCAGTATTCAGGCAGTCTATGTTCCGGCGGATGACCTCACCGACCCGGCGCCTGCCACCACCTTCGCCCACCTGGACGCTACTACCACCCTCTCCCGAAAAATCGTGGAGCTGGGCATTTACCCCTCCGTGGATCCCCTCGCTTCCAGTTCCCGAATCCTCGACCCTGCAGTGGTGGGGGACGAACACTACAAGACGGCGACCCGGGCTCAGCAGATGCTCCAGCGGTATAAAGAATTACAGGACATCATCGCCATATTGGGCATGGACGAACTCTCAGCGGAAGACAAACTTACCGTCTCCCGTGCCCGCAAGGTGCAGCGGTTTTTCAGCCAGCCCTTCTTCGTGGCGGAGAAGTTTTCGGGCATCCCCGGAACCTATGTCCCGGTAAGCGAAACCATCCGGGGTTTCAAGATGATACTGGACGGCGAATGCGATTCGATCCCCGAACAGGCATTCTTTATGGCCGGCGGAATCGACGATGTTCTCGCCAAGGCGCAGCAATAGTAATTGCTACGCAATAGCTACGCTATAGCTGGAGCAATAGTAATTGCTCCACAGTAGGAGTTTTCATGGCAGTCCTTTTCCCTTTTGAAGTACACACCCCCTATCGGCCCTTTTTTTCCGATAAGGTGGAAGCAGTCTCGCTGACCCTTGCAGACGGCGAAGTGGGCATCTACGCCAATCACTCTCCCTTTATCGCCCCGGTGGTAACAGGCATACTCCGCCTCAAAGACAAGAACGGCGAATGGCGGAGCGCCTTTATTTCAAACGGCATTATCGAAGTCAAAAAACGTAAAGCCGTCCTCGTCACCGACACGGCAGAGTGGCCCAGCGAGATAGACCGGGAACGCGCCGAGGCCTCGGGTAAACAAGCCGAAGCGGACCTGAGCGCCGGAGCGTTTAAGTTCGAGGTTGCAGGGCTGAAGGAAAAGGTACGGCGGTCGAGGTTTAGACTTAAAGTGGCGGGGGAAATGAGGAAAGAGGAATGAGAAGGGAGAAAAGAGAAAAGTAGGAAAATACCAATGTCACGTTCCGTCTCAAGAGCCCGGAAGACTTTTCTCCCTTTTACCTTCTCTTTTCTCTTTTTTTGTTGTTACAGTTCTTCAATAACTTCGGGAGACAGTTCGGTATATTTTGTTATATCCACAATGATCATTCCTTCTGTCTTCATTTTCTGAGCGGTTTCACGGGCTTTTTCGTCACGGCCCTGAGTATAAGCTCTGTTCTGCATGAAGTACAGAGTTGCTTCCTCCTTCCTTTTTTCGTCATAGATAGCCTTCATCCGCTGACTTCCGCTGGCTATCATCAATATCTGAAAAGCTTTTTCGAGAATAGAACTTTCCCTTGCCAATACCATAAAATCCTCCTCAGTTTTAGCTTTGAAAAATCTCAACCACTGTATGAGTCTCTTCTCCTGTTCATCACTGGCGGGCATTGCGCCTGTTTTGACTTTTGGCAATTCCAGGATGTGATATTGTACTATCTGCTGTTCTGCAAGAATCGATGAGTTATACCAGACAATTCTGTTTTCCATGCCGACGAAGGGCTTCCTTTGCATCTCTACATCTGCGGTCTTGTAGTGAGGGCTTCCCTAGTCCCGTAGGGAGCTTCTCCCTTCGCTCTATGAGAATGCCTCTCATCACTCGATGAGAGAGGCTCTCATCGGGCGATGAGAAGGTGTCTCATCGTCCGGTATTATTATTGGACAGTAAGGTTTTATTCTTAATAGACAAAGCTGTATAACACCATATCAGCGCTGCTATAATCCGCAGAAAAGAGAGTGAAATGAGAAAAAAAGGGAAACAGAGACTGCCGTCTCCGGTGGTCTCTGTTTCCCTGCTTTACGTTTGATGCCTTTGCGCTATGCTTTTGGGTTCTCAGCGTATGGTTTTATTAACATTGTCGTATCTTATGTTTTCCGAAGTCCTAAATTGACTATTTGTCTTTGCGGCGCGGTAAGCGTAATCATCTGCGTAATTGTGCTGTTCCGTCACTGCCATATCTGCATACATCTGCGCGCGGGTTTTTCCGTCTACTGTATTACGGTTTAACCAAACCCGTTTCATTATACTGCCATCATATGCATATGAACCGGTGATCACCCAATTCCCGTACAGGGTCAATGTATACGTATTGTCGGTAAAAACGTATGATTGTGTTTCGTCTTTAACATCGTCTTGTTCAATATTATCCCACTTCATTCCGTAATAAGTCTGCCCTGTCAATTCATTCGTTCCGTTATTTGCCGGCAATGGCTGAACCAAAAATAATGCTGCCCCATCATCGCTGAAAGAGTAGTTGTATGCCCTGACGCCAAAAAAGAATTCTATCTGATAATCGACCGTATCCTCCATATATTCGTCCAAACTGGTATAGCCTGCTGCCAACGCCTGTTCCAGTATTGCAGCCTTTTCATCCTCAGGCATTGCTGCAAGCTGTGTCGTCATCATCTCTATAAATGCTGTACGGTATTCAGATTCTGTTAACAACACACCGGCATTGTATTCGGTGGTTTCAGGCTTTAAGGTTACCGTTTTTGCAGTTTCGTTCCATGCATAGGAGCCTGTTTCAATGTGGTTATATGCGTATTTACCATCCACAATCAGAGGGTTTCCTTGACTATAAAAGTTTCCACGAGTATAGGTTCCCTTTGTACTACCCTCGGCGGTGGTTGAGAAAAAAATTGCTATATTGTCTTCATAATATGTTTTTCCGCTAATAGCATTTACCCCGCTTGACTGGGTGTAACGCGCCACGCAATTTGGCAAAAAGTGTCACGCAATTTGGCAAAAACAACCGAATTTTAGCGAATTTTACCGGGTTTTAACGAATAAAATCCCGATTTATAGCTGAAAAATCAATATAATGGTCGGCGAAAATAGGACTTTAATCCTTGTAAAACCCCCTAGTAAGTGCTATTACAAGGGGGTTTTCTTTTACCTGTTCATGCTGGCAATTACCTCTCTTCTGGTTGCTCCGCTTGTTTTACCGTTATGGGATAATTTGCCGTCAGAACCTCGATCTTGCTCCTCGGATTATTCCGGTTAGTCATGGCGCAGGACACTTTCAGCTCGATTGTA
The DNA here is from genome assembly GCA_031285525.1 of Spirochaetaceae bacterium. The sequence continues at coordinate 1,417 of JAITWB010000194.1, read as the reverse complement.
TACCATCCGTTCCGCTTGGAAAATTCTGTGAGTTTTTTGTTTCGATAGGAACTCAACAAAAACTTGCCCTGAATTGCTTCCAAGGCAGTAAGCAGATTATCAAAATCGTCCTGTGAATAGCCGTCATAATGCCCCTGATCAGAGCCCACGTAGGGCGGGTCAATGTAGAAAAAAGTGTCATGAGTATCACGGCTTCTGACCACCCGCAGGGCATCACAGCATTCGATTTGTGTCTCTTGAAGCCGGATTGCGTAATCATCGGTGAAGGATTCACGCTTGTTTTTCAGTTTCTTGCCAGTGGTGCCGACACGATCATATCCGAAAGATCCGTCCAGTTTAGAACCATAGGAGGAGTTTGCCAGCATCCAGATTGCCCATGCTCGTTTTATCCTATCGAACATATCAGGGTTTGCGTAGATAACTTCTGCCTGCCGATGCACAGAACGACTATGAAGGCTAATGGACACTTCCCTTTCAAGGGATATAAAATCATGCTTTAAGACTTCGTAAAAGTTTATAAGCTCTGAATTTGTATCGTTGATAATTTCTACCTTTGACGGTTCTTTAGCAAAAAATATTGCGCCTCCTCCGAAAAAAGGCTCACAATATATCCGATGATCCGGGATTAACCCTAAGATGATTGAAGAGAGCGACTGTTTGCCGCCGTAGTAGCTAATAGGTGTTTTCACGCCTACCTCCTAATTGGACTAAACCTGCTGACATGGATTGCCGATGATATAACCACCTGGTACTAGGTTGGGTAAGATCGGGGAAACCCGGAGGCGTTAGCGCGCCTCGTCCGGCAGTGTCGCCTGCCGGGTGTCTTGCCCATTATGTATATATCCGGCAACGCCGGGGTATTTGTTTTTCCGTATTATCACTTTGTGTACTCAACAAAAACATACGCCTCCCATCCTGTGCGGTCGGCGCCTGTAACGATTTGACCTGTAATGTTACCTGATGATAGAGCGGCTTTAATGTTGATAAGAGGATGCGGAAGTGTCAGCACTCTCCCTGTTGTTTTATTACGGGCAATCCCGAGTACGTTTGTTATGCCGGTTACTCCTGTAAGCGCAAAAGAGATGCTTGCCGATGCTGCCTTGGGAAGTGATGATATGAGTAAGCCTTTACGATAGATCGCCTTACCGTCTGCCCATACGTTGATTGTCTTTACCTCCGAAAGAGAATATACGTCCTGCAGGCTCAATCCCGCCATAAGACCAGTAACATACCCTTTATTTGCAATATCCGCATCTGCCAAGGGATTAGCAACCTGCACTCGGCCGTTAGCATCGCGCTGGATTATTCTGCCGGCAGTTGCTGCTGAGGTTGCGCCGTGGGGTTCGTTGGTTGTGTTGACGTGGGTATTTGCGGCTTCGAGGGTGATCGCCGGAGCTGTGAGAGCGGAAGATTTACC
>JAITWB010000100.1 GCA_031285525.1 Spirochaetaceae bacterium | reverse complement strand
ATGATGCCCATCCGTATCGCTGTGACAGGCAGCCGGGTCAGCCCGCCCCTTATCGGCTCTATCCGCATACTGGGCGTGAACGAAGCGGTGAACCGGATAAATAAGGCTATTGCGGTTCTCTGAACGGGGATAAAAGTCCTTCTGTAGTGTATAACTGTAAAACCCTCTGTCAATAACCTGTTGACAGAGGGTTTTTGACATTATATGCTAAATAGAGAGTTAACAGGATAAAAATGTGATATAGTGGAGGTCTGGAAGAACTTATGACACGAAAACAGAGATTGTATTTAGATACCTCGGTAATAAGCTATCTTGACCAACAGGACTCTTCTGAAAGAATGAAGATTACCCATATTTTTTGGCAAAAGGTTCTTAATGATGAATATGATATTGTGATTTCGGATGTTGTTTATGAAGAACTTGCAGGATGCGATGAAGAAAAGAGAAATATTTTAACTGAATATTTAGACAGAATAACGCATCGAAAGGTAATTATAGGCGAAGCTGAAAAAGATATTGCCGATTGTATTATTGAAAATGGAATTTTAACACGGGAAAAAAGTTATTCCGATTGCTTACACATTGCGGCTGCCATAACAAGTGGTTGCAATACCATTCTTTCGTGGAATTTTAAGCATATTGTAAATCCGAAAACAATAAACGGAGTTAAAATTGTTTCCATAAAAAGCGGTTACCCGGAAGTAAGCATATATTCTCCCGAATCTTTTATTGGAGCGGAACTATGATAAACTATGAAGTAGAAAAACCGGAATTAAGCCGGCGTTTTGATGTTGAAGACATTAGAGCATTGCGGGTTTGGGGTGCAGAACGTTGGAAAGACGCAAGTTTTGAGGAAGTTAAATGCGATATTGCAGAATTATCAAAACCGATTTCAGATAAAATTGGGTATGTTTTTGACGAAGAAAAAAAGTGTTATATTCACTACCCCAATAGATGATGTTTGACAGATCATACTTGGTTTCATATTATGTGGTACTGCAAAAAATGCAGGGAAAAGGGCTGCCCGCTATTTTCGGGACAGCCCTTTTTTATCAGCCTATAGCAAATATCAGCAGGACAGCTCCCTCTGCGTCTACCAGAGTGAGGGCATCTTTACTGAGCCTGTACGAGGCGGTGCGTGCCAGCAGTTCCGTGTATGTTTTTTCGAACTGCGCCGCATCCTCGTTCAGAGCCGCCATCCGGGTCATTGCCAGGGGGCTGAGTTCCAGCGCGGCGGAAGCGCCTTCGGTGTAGGTTCCCATGACGTTGTTCACCCCGGTGGAGCCTGAGAGTTTTCCTTCATCGAGGAAGAGGAGTAAGGCTCTGTCTCCCTTGTTTTCTGTGACAGAAACCACTGCGGAACCGGAGTTGTAGGACAAGAGTTTCCACGAGATGCCCATCAGTGTGTAGGGCTTGAAGACCAGCAGAGCCTTGCCGTTGCTGTCGGACAGTACCAGTTCTTCCGCGCTTTCCGTTGCCTTTACCGAGCGGTCAAGAAGGCTGATAAACTGTGTTTCCAGCGCATTCTTTGCGGGATCGATGCCCATCATCTCGGTCATGGCAAGGGGACCGAAGGCGAGATTTCCGCCGCTTGTCTGCACCGGGCCTCTAAAGGTGTTAATCCCGGCGTTTCCCGAAACAGCGCCCTCTGCGGTGGTCATGGTGATATAGTTCCCCTCAGCGACAGCGGTCATTCCCGCATCGGTGTCGAGGGAGACCAGCATCCAGTTCTTTCCCGGCTCCAGCATAACAGCCTCCTGAGCATCTGCCGCACTCTCGGACGGTACGGTTTTACCCGATGATGCGCATCCGCAGATAACCACCGCAACAGCGGCGCATAGTAATACATGCAATCCTGATTTCATAACATACTCCTATTGTTTTTCACCCTGCTATAATGATAAACTATCTATAATAGTAACATAAAACAAGGGGGGCGGAACAGGTTCCGCATACAATATGTCCGGAAAAATACAGATGAAAAACGCCATTGCCGAGCTTGACGGCGATGAGATGACTCGGATTCTCTGGGATGTGGTAAAAGAGAAGCTATTGAAGCCTTTTATCGATCTCAATGTGGAATATTACGATCTGGGACTGAAGGTTCGGGACGAATCCGATGACAGGATCACCTATGAGGCGGCGGCGGCGATAAAACGGCTCGGGGTCGGGGTAAAATGCGCCACCATTACCTCAAATGCCGCCCGGGTGACGGAATATCAGCTCAAGCAGCTCACTCCCAGCCCCAACGGTATTATCCGTGCGGAGCTGGACGGTACGGTGTTCCGCAAGCCCATTTTGGTGAAAAACCTGAAAGGGACGGTTGCCTGCTGGGAAAAGCCCATCATTCTGGGACGCCATGCCTATGGGGATGTGTACAAGAACTGCGAGATGCAGGTCTCCGGTCCCGGAAAGGCTGAACTGGTGTTCACCGCCGCCGACGGTACCGAGACCCGTAAAACCATCATGGAGATGAAGGGTCCCGGAGTTCTGCAGGGGATGCACAATACCGATAAATCGATAGAAAGCTTTGCCCGCAGCTGCTTTCTCTACGGACTCTCCGAAGGGGTGGATGTCTGGTTCGCCACAAAGGACACTATTTCCAAAACCTACGACGGCCGCTTTAAGGATATCTTTCAGCAGGTGTTTGATGCTGAATTCAAAACCCGGTTTGCAGAAAAGGGAGTAACCTACTTCTACACCCTCATCGACGATGCGGTTGCACGGGTGATGCGGAGCGGCGGCGGCTATCTTTGGGCATGCAAGAACTATGACGGAGACGTGATGAGTGATATGGTCGCTTCCGCTTCGGGCAGTCTTGCGATGATGACCAGCGTTCTTGTCTCCCCCGACGGTGTGTACGAATACGAGGCCGCCCACGGAACCGTGCAGCGCCACTACTATCGTTACCTCAAGGGCGAGAAGACTTCCACCAATCCGGTGGCTCTTATCTTCGCCTGGACCGGAGCCCTCGCAAAACGGGCTGAACTCGACAATACCCCGGACCTCAAGGCTTTCGCAGAGAAGATAGAGGCTCAGACTCTGGCAGTAATCGAAGACGGCTATATGACCGGTGACCTCGCTGGTATCGCAGTTTCGACAGAAACCACTCCTGCGGTAAAGCAGGTGCTCGATTCCTGGCAGTTTATAGACGCTATTGCGGAGCGGCTATGATTTTGCAGAAATTGCATGAAAATTGGCAAATGCGGAATGTTTCTGAAAAGACTTTTTTCCCTGCGATAGTCCCCGGATCGGTTTATAATGACCTTCTTTCAAATACACAAATGGAAGACCCTTTTTGGCGGGATAATGAAGATGCTGCCCGAAACATTATGGAACATGATTTTGAATATGTGCTTTCCTTTAATGCTGATGAGGATGTGCTTGCCTGTGAAAAAATGCTGCTTCGCTGTAACGGACTTGATACGTTGGCGGAAATCTATTTAAATGAAAAGCTCATCGCTGCAACGAATAATATGCACCGCACGTATGAGTTTGATGTCAGTCACCGTATTACCAAAGAAGAAAACACGCTGCGGATTATATTCCGTTCACCAATTGCATTTATGCAAAAAGCGGATGCTGCATATAAACTTGACGGCTCTTCAGATTGTACCAAAGGGTTCCCCCATTTGCGCAAAGCTCATTGTATGTCCGGCTGGGATTGGGGACCCCGATTACCTGATGCCGGAATTTGGCGGGACATTGAACTGGTTGGAATTACCGAAGCCCGATTGGACAGTGTGTATGTAATTCAAAAACATACAGAAAATGCAGTTGATCTTCATTTTGCTGTGAAGATCGATTCCGTAGATTCTGTAGATAGTCATTTTGATTGGGAAGTAACCATAACTGCACCTGATGGAAACATACAGACGTATACCAATTCGCCGGAACATATTGCTGTACACAATCCTTTGCTGTGGTGGCCTAACGGCTACGGCAAACAATATTTGTATACAATAAAAGTTGTTTTATTTTCCAACGGAAACGAAATTGATTCCTGGCAGCGCCGAATCGGACTCAGGACAATGACAGTGAATACCCAAAAAGATGAGTGGGGTAATGCCTTTGCTCAGGAAGTAAATGGAATACAAATGTTTGCTATGGGCGCGGATTATATTCCTGAGGA
>JAITWB010000067.1 GCA_031285525.1 Spirochaetaceae bacterium | reverse complement strand
AGTATCGAAGATGGAATTACCGTGATGAACGGTAAGGAGTTTATGACCGACAGCCAGGGCCGTCTTGTGTATATCGAAAATGTACGGCCTATCGACCAGACTCGGGATCGACTTGTCCGTGATATCATAAACAAGGCTCAGGAGCTTGCAGAGATCATCGCATCTACAAAGGGTACGATGATGACTGATGCGAAAGCTTTTGTTGACCTGAGCGCCGAAGAGTACGGCATAAAGTACGGCGGTAAAAAGGGGAATATCACGCTGCCGACCTTTGACGGAAAATACAAGGTTGTTATCGCCACCGATGACGTTATCATCTTTGATGAGCGCCTACAGGTAGCAAAAGCCCTGATTGACGAGATGCTTCTTGAGTGGTCAAAGGATGCGCCTGAGGAGCTTATCACGATAATCACCGAGGCATTCCGGGTTGACCAAGCGGGTAAGATAAACCAGAAGGCAATCTTGAGCTTGCGGAAACACAAGTTCAAGGATCCGAGGTGGCAGAAGGCGATGGATGCAATATCTGACTCCATTCAGACGCAGGAGACCCGGGAGTATATCCGGGTTTACCAGCAGAATGAAAGCGGATGGGAGAAGATAAATATCAACAGCGTTAGTGCATGAGTGCAGTACGGCCGGGCAGCACCCGGCTATAAAACAAATAGATGTCCGGATTGCAACTGGACGGTCAGCCGATACCAGAGGAGGCGGCGTAAGGGGCAGCGTGATCCTGCCGGGGATAAAACCGGAGCCCTGACTTTTTGATAAAGGGAGGTGTAGATAATGAGGTGTTTTTATTGTGGAAAGGGTGTTTTCGACGGTGCAAAGATATTGCATCGAATAAACCCCAAGGGCGAGAAAGGTGTATATGCTTGTGAAAAGTGTATTAAGCCCGAACAAGCGCAGGGACTTAATCCGGTTGTTGTAGATATAAGTGAAAGACTGGCTGGAATTAGAACAAATTGTCCAGGAGAAAACGATAATGCGTTTTGCTTTGATCATCCTAATTGCAACAAAATCTGCCTTGGTACTATTGCTGATAAAAAATCGATGCCTGTTTAAGGCGAAAAACTATGCAACCGGACGGTCGGCAGATACCAGAGAAGGCGGCGTAAGGGGAGGAAACAGAATGAGATGGAAAGGAATGTGCACAAGATGTACAAGAGCAGAATTACGTGAAAAAGACACTCGAAAGGGGACGAGGCTTTGGAGGTATTGCACAAAACACAGTGAGTTTTGCGTAGGTGCGACTAAGTATTGCAAGGGAGGCGAATACAATCATAAACCGCAGAACACTTGATATTTTTTAAGGAGGCATCAGAATGATTGGAGAAATCGACAAAGATTTTTATTGTTCAGCAAACAATGTGAATGCTCATGGCGAATGCCGTGAATCTAATGTGAACTGCATTGCATCTTTCGAGTACTGCAATGGGTGTGCAAGTTTCCACCTAAAACACCCAACACCTAAACAATTTAAAGAAGAATATGACAGGGAATGGGATGGGGCAATGTATGGGGTGTTCGATGATGTGGGAGTGATCGATCTTGAATTTTGCCATATCTACGCTATGTCTGGTGTGTGGTTTGCAGCTTCTTCAGCGCAAATAAGCGCAGCAAAGAATGATGGAATTAATTTTACTGTTGTCTGCGCCTGCACTCCTTGGGGGAAACCGCCCGCAGATTGGAGGCCGGAATGAGATATTGCAGAAGTTGTAAAAGCAAATGGGAGACAGAGTATCGTTTTGTTGGAACAGGCGGAAACTACTGTCCGTTTTGTGAAGAGTTTACCGTAGAGGATATTCCCGACTATGAAACACTACAGCAATATAAAGAGCGTACTGGTAAAGAATGGACTGGTGCTGTTTATGTACGAGGCGGATTAGTGAGTGATGTTTGGAGAGTAACATCCGCCGAAGAAGCAAAAGAGAGGAGGCATATGTTTTGGTATGCCGTCGTTGCTTGTACATCACAAGGAAAACCTCCCGCAGATTGGATACCAAGATGACAGTATGGAAAAATGGGCGAAAGCCACCGTTTATGTACGGAGTAGAACCACTGAGTAATAAGAAGGTTATCCATGCCGTGGGAAGTATGACATATTCAGGACTTCAACAGACGGCAGCTTGTTTTCTTATGATGGCAAATAAACAAGGGTTCACACCGGAGAAGATTATGAAGATACTGGAGGGTGAGGAATGAGTGATGCACAGATATGCAGTAACTGCGGAAAGGAAATAAAAGAAGAGCCTGATGTTTCTATTGGTATAGATGGGAACGAAAAGGCAGTATTCTGCTCTATGAAATGTTTTACAAAACGGACGAAGGCAATTGGACTTAAAATAAAACGAGATGTAAAAAGAAGAAAAACAGAGAAGGAGGGGTAAATGGAAATGTCTATAAGGATTACCGACCGTCCATTATCGTGTATTAACTGTGTTCATAAGGCATGTAAAACACTCTGTTATATTGGATTTAAAGAGATGAAAAACAGAATACAGAAGATACCAACTGCAAGAAATAGAAAGGATCAGTGATATGACTTGCTTAAAATATCCGGGGTCAAAATCGCAGATCGCTGATTGGATTATAAGTCACTTCCCAGCGGGTTATGCGGGTATGACGTACTTCGAAGGGTTCTTCGGATCAGGCGCCGTGATGTTTCGTAAAAAACGGTCTACCTGTGAAATCATTAATGATAGAGATAAGGAGGTATACAATCTATTTCTGCAGATACGGGAGAACCCGGAACAGCTTGCTTTTATGACTGAAAATACGCCTTGGTCACGAGATGATTTTATCACGAGTTATCAGGATGCGGACGAACCGCTCGAAAAGGCACGGCGTTTTCTGGTCCGGATGTGGTTTTCAATTGGCGCCCGTTCTTGTGAGAAAAACGGATTCAGACTTAACATTGCAAAGAATGGAGGCAATTTCACTGCATTTCACCGGAAACTACCAGAGGTCATTTTCGAGATATCGGATAGGTTGAAACATGATTCCGGCGGTATTGTGCAGATTGAAAATCAGGATGCTCTGACTCTCATAAAGAAATATAACCGGGAAAATGTGCTGATGTATCTCGATCCTCCGTATGTTTTATCGACCCGGAAAAACAGGAAGATATATAAGCACGAGATGGATGACAGCGATCATGAAAAACTGCTGGAGGAAATAAAGAATTCAAAGGCAAGTATCATTATTTCCGGGTACGATAACGATCTGTATAATTCTCATCTAAGTAAATGGATAAAGGATACGATATCAAGTGTAGACGAAAAGGGAAGTAATAGAATGGAGTGTATCTGGATGAATTACAAGGGGTATCAGATGTCTTTTTTCTGAGATAACGTCAACGGATAAAATGATGGAGGCAAGATGAAATCACAATGGATAAAGGTCATTCATACTGCGAAAAATAAAACTGGAATTGATGACGAAGCGTATCGTGCCATCCTTTCAGGTCAAGGGTTGTCGAGTTCGACTGAAATCAAATCGGTTGAACAATTCAACGAAATAATGCAGGGGTTTCGGAACATGGGATTCGTATACGATCCTAAAAAAAGTAAGTCATACGGCGGAAAGCACAAGCTGACAACACCGGAAGCACCCGGAATGATTACCCAAAGACAGGAGTATTATATTCGCGGATTATGGACTCTTGCATCAAGAGTGAAGGATAAAAAATCACTCAGGGCGATGATAAAACGGATCGGCGGATGTGATGATATAAGCTGGCTTAAGAGGAGGTCAGCTTCATCAGTAATACTTGCATTGCGGGATATCTGTGTAAAGGCAGGATTAAACCCGGATGGACAGCAAGAGTTTAAAAAGTAAAGGGACGCCGAACTACCACATCCTGACGTCCCTTCGAGAAATACTCCCCCTGATTGACAGGTTTATATAAAGATACTGTACGGTATCCAATCTGTCAATCAGGGGGTTTTTATATGGAAGCATTACTTATATCCGTAAAGGATGCCGCAGAGATTATCGGTGTGAAAAAACGCCATGTATATTACCTGGCAGAGTTTGGGTACCTTGAAGCATTTAAGATTAGAGGTATATGGCGATTTTACAAAGGAGCTGTGTATCGATATGCTGGATCAACAGACGCGAGACGAGTTAATAAAAAGCCTTCCCGCAATAATGACAATAGAGGATGTATCGCAAGCCTGCGGATGCTCCCGCTCGATGATCAGGGACTTGATTTCGGATGGGATCTTGCCTGCGTACCTAGCGGAAGAGGATCGCACGAGGTGGCAAATAAACAAGGGAGACGTAGTAAAACTACTGTCAAGGTTGTCAAATCTGTAGGTTCGGTCGGGCAGATAGAGTTTGATTTCGGTGTAGCTGTGTAGCGGTAACAGTTTTGGTAACAAGATCGCGTAAAAACGGGCAAAAAACACTTAAAAAGGGCTTAAAACAGGTATTTTCAGGGTTTTAAATTGACACAGGGAATTTGCCTGTTTTGGGGTCTATCTTGTTGCTTTGTAATGGGATACGGTGGATTCTCTGAGGGTAACAGGATTGTCAAACTCTATGTCAATTAACACTGGGGGAGATTCTCAGTGGGAGGGGTGGTAACAGGAGGGGTTGTAGAGGGCGTGGTATTGTCACCATTGGTGTCACCGTCAAGAGTGTTTCCTCCGCCGCAGCCGACGACCATGAATCCGATTACCGCCGCTATGGCGATAATACCCAATACTTTTAAAAGGTTTTTCATAGAAACCATCCTTTTCCTGATCACCCCGGCGAATCCGCTCATAAGGGGTTAACCAGGTACGATTAACCCGCTCTTGAAAGCGGTTCCCTCAAAGAGGGCTGACATACAGCGGAGCCGTATGGCCGGAAGACTGCCGACGGCGGTCTCCCAGTATAAAAACCGGAGAATAACCGGGCTTTTATCGTAATGGAGAAAAGAATAGGTAAAAAAGGATAAATAAATGGCGTTAGATAGTTGACACGGAATGGATTAACGAAGTAATACGGCTTGCGTGCTTGCGGAGGCGGTTCGAAGTATACCTTAGAAGAATAACTATAAACCATTAGGTATAGGTTATCACTGTTTTCGGGATAGGTCAATGAGGGAGAAATGAAAAAAGAGAAGGTAGGAATGATAAAATGAAGAGATCTTCGGGAAGCCCTTTTAGACATCCCGGAAGCCCATCTCCTCTTTTCTCATTTTTCCCTTCTCATTTCTCTTTGTCTTACACCTTCTCCAGCGCCTGATCCACATCGGCGATAATATCCTCAATGCTCTCTATTCCCGTAGAGAAGCGGATCATGTCCGAGGGCACTCCTGCGGCTTTCAGTTCTTCTTCCGAGAGCTGCTGGTGGGTGTGGCTCGCAGGGTGGAGCACCGACGTGCGGCTGTCCGCCACGTGGGTGACAATCGCCGCAAGCTTGAGGGAGTCCATAAAGGTGACCGCCCCTTGCCGTCCGCCCTTCACGCCGAAGGAGAGTACTCCGCAGCCCCCGTCGGGGAGGTATTTCTGGGCGAGGCTGTACTGGGAATCGCCTTTTAAACCGGGATACCGCACCCAGCTGATCTTGGGATGAGACAAAAGGTGTTCCGCTAGGGTTTGGGCGTTTTCGCTGTGACGCTTCATCCTGAGGTGGAGGGTCTCCAGTCCGATATTCAGCAGGAAAGAGTTGTGGGGAGAAGGGATCGCTCCGAAGTCCCTCATGAGCTGGG
>JAITWB010000001.1 GCA_031285525.1 Spirochaetaceae bacterium | reverse complement strand
CAGAGCAAACGAAGCGGCGGAAAAACTCATCCTCCCAACACTCATCCCCGGACTCACAGAAGTACACCGGGAATATACCGTCGGTGACTCCCGCTTCGATTTTCTCTGTATCGACTCAGAGGGAACAAGACATTTAATAGAAGTAAAAGCCTGCTCCCTGGTAGAACACAACGTCGCCATGTTTCCCGACGCCCCCAGCTCCCGGGCGCTCAAGCACCTCGAAGAACTCGCCCACCTTGCGAAGCAAGGTGCCCTTGCAGAACAGAGCTACCAGTGTCACATCCTCTTCGTCATCGTCCACGGAACCCCGAGCGTATTCATTCCGAACCTGCACACAGATCCGCACCTCAGCGCCGCCCTATACCGATACAGCGATAGGGTACACATCCATGCAGCCCTGATCCGCTGCAACAGTGACGGCATGACACAGTTGCTCTGTCCCTCTATACCGATAGACCTCTCCCACGGCACTCTCGCAGAAGAAAACCGCGGTTCCTACCTCATAGTTCTCGAAATACCTTGTGAAACAGAAATCACAGTAGGAGCGCTGGGCACTATCCGTTTCCAGCCGGGATGGTATGTCTATGCAGGCTCTGCCCAGCGAAACCTTTCCAGCAGGATCGCCAGACATTTGAGAAAAGTACGTAAGCAGAAACACTGGCACCTGGACTACCTAACCCCTGAAGCAAAAACAATCAAAGCCTTTCCCATCTATTCATACCAAAACCTGGAGTGCGCCCTTGCAGAAAACCTCACCGCTCTGGGAGGCATACTGATAGAAGGATTCGGCTCATCCGACTGCCGCTGCGAAAGCCACCTATTCCATTTCCCCTACCCGCCTGGAAGGGACGGCCCGGATAAGGGCGTAGCTTTTGCAGACATGCTCTTCCACTTCCGACACATCGAAGCCTTCAAACAATAATTCATTTTCCATCCTTCCACTCTTTTCTCCTTCCTCCCTGCTCTTTTCTCATTGCTCTCTGCTCCTTGTAATGGTATACTACTATCGTTACACCGACTTCACTTTTCAAGGAGAATCCCGGAATGGATACAGACACTATAATCGCCCGTGCAAAAGCATATATTGCCGAGGAGAAAGACGAAGGCTTCAAGAAAGAGGTACAGCAGCTCCTCGATGCCGGAGACATGAAAGAACTGGAAGACCGGTTCTACCAGAACCTTGAGTTCGGTACCGGAGGCCTGAGAGGGGTCATCGGCGGCGGAACAAACCGCATGAACACACTGGTCATCAACAAGGCAACTCAAGGACTGGCAAACTACTTTATCAAAACCTTCCCCGACAAAGCACAAGCCGGAAAGCTCTCCGCAGTCATAGCCTACGACTCCCGGCGCTACTCCGATGTCTTTGCCGAAGCGACAGCCCTCATCTTTGCAGCCAACGGCTTCAAAACCTATCTCTTCACCGGACTCAGGCCCACCCCGGAACTCTCCTACGCCATCCGCACCCTCGGCTGCGACACCGGAGTCGTGGTAACCGCTTCTCACAATCCCCCTGCATATAACGGCTACAAAGCCTACTGGAACGACGGCGCCCAGGTCACAGAACCCCACGACACCGGAATCATCGATGAAGTAAACGCAGTAACCGAAGTAAAACATATCAGCAGGGAAGACGCCCTCAAAAAAGGCTCACTTCTCCTCATCGACAGTGAAATCGACGAAAAATACTGGGCCATGGTAAAGGCTCAGCTCTTCCGCCCGAGCCTCATCAAAGAGAGGGCAAAGGAAGCGAAGATAGTCTACACCCCCCTCCACGGAACCGGCGCCATGCACGTAGAAAAGGTGCTCGGCGACTTAGGATTAACGGTCATAACCGTCCCGGAACAGCGGAACCCCGACGGAGCATTCCCCACGGTCTCCTACCCCAACCCGGAAGAAGCCGCCGCTCTCAAGATGGCTCTTGAACTGGGAATGAAAGAAAAAGCCGACGTCGTCATGGCAACCGACCCCGACGCTGACCGCTTCGGCAGTGCCGTCCCCGGCAAGGACGGCAATTTCGTCCTCATCACCGGCAACCAGATGGGAATCCTCCTTACCGACTACATCCTTCATTCGAGGAAGGAACTGGGAAAGATGCCCGCCAACCCCGCCGTGATCCGCTCTATCGTCACCACCACCATGACCGACAGAATCGCCCAATCCTACGGAGCCCACTCCGAAGAATGTCTCACCGGATTCAAATGGATCGCCTCGGTAATGGCAAACTTCGAACAAACCGGAAAATACCAATACGTATTCGGTTTTGAAGAGAGCTACGGATATAACGTAGAAAACGAAGTCCGGGACAAGGACGGAGTCTCCGCCGCAGCCATGTGCGCAGAGATGACCCTCTACTGGCGTTCTCAAGGTAAGAGCCTGCTGGAGAGGCTGGAAGAACTCTTCTGCACCCACGGCTACTACGAGGACAAGTCTATCTCCAAGACCTTCCCCGGAGCCTCAGGGGGAGCGGTCATGAAGGGTATCATGGCAAAACTCCGTGCCGAAGGACTCAAAACGATTGCAGGAAAAAAGGTCCTACAGATACGGGATGTGGGTGAAGGAACAGTATACAACCCCGAAACTCCGGCAAAAAAAGAAGACGCAAAACTGCCGAAGAGCAACGTACTTCAATTCT
>JAITWB010000209.1 GCA_031285525.1 Spirochaetaceae bacterium | reverse complement strand
AGGTATACCTCAAACAGTGAACCGTCAACCTCCGAGTCTCATAATCAATCCCGGCATTTTTCAGCCCGAACCGGAATCTATCTAGAATATAGTAGTTTGCAATCGGTTTCCCATGATAGGAGAATATCAAACCCGGATATTGCGGACTGAAATCCTCACATTCAGGTATTCGTCTAAGCCAGCGTTCCAGTATTTTCAGCGTTATTTCCGGTATTATTACCGCCCTGCTTCGAGGGTCTTCCTCGGTAGCCTTTTTCAATAATCCCACTTTCCCCCGCTCATCGATTGCCCGGTCAATGATAAGTCCGCTGTTGGGTATAGCTATCTGATCCCGATGGAGCGCCCGTATCTCCCCAGACCGCAATCCCGCCGACACAGTAACGCAGAACAGCGTCCCAAACATCAGGGCAATCTCGTCAGGCTCCTTCACATTGCCCGGTCTCCTCCAGATACGCACCAGCTCATCAAAGTCATAGGGAAACAGCACCGCCAGTTCCTCCGCAGAAAGCACATTCTGCCGCCGACCTGTACGTTTAAAAGGCTCAAACTCAGGAACGGCTTCAATGATTCCCTCCCGTTTAGCCTCCTGCAATACCAGCTTCATTGTGTACATGATAGTATTCCGGCAGGAGTTGGAAAGCTTCTGTTCCAGCAAAAAGTCTTCCACCGCTGCAGGACGGATTTTGTCCATGGTGAGTCTGCCAAATTTGCGAATGAGATAGTTTACCAGATGCCGTCTGTGCTGAGATATGGTCTGGGGCTTCATAATTCTGCCCTTTGCCCTGAGCCGTGCAAGGTGATGGGAATCCTCAAGAAACATCTTTCCTGCGAAGTCGGAAAGGGTTTTTCGCCTCAGCTCCGCTTTCCTCTTCTCCTCAAGCAAATCCTGCCGGAAGAGTTCCTCCAGAAACGTCACAGCTTCCCGCTTGTTTTCACAGCTGTATCCGCAAGCTTTTTGAACCCGTTTTCCTTCATCCTCATACCAGTAATACCAGAATGAGCCTGTCATCAGTCTGCGCTGAAAAAGGTGATACTTTCCGATGGAAACCGCCATAGTAACCTCCGAGTGAAATAGCCACACCGTGTTGACAGTTTGTTGACACTTGTGTTGTCACGAGGTTTTTCAGACAGTATTGACGAAATTGTCAGTATGGGGTAGGAAGCTAACTCTTTATATTATAAAGAAAAAACCCATCCGATTGGATGGGTTTTTCGCTCCCCCGGCCGGGCTTGAACCAGCGACCCAATGGTTAACAGCCATTTGCTCTGCCGACTGAGCTACAGGGGAAAGACATCCAGTCAAGCCGCAACCTCACTGGATGTTCTTACTATATAAAATCCTGCAAAAAAAGTCAACTGTTTTCAAAGAAAAATAATCGTCAATATTCCTGCAGGAATCAGATAACAGGCAAACCACCCCAGCTTTCCCCGCTGAATCAGGGTCATCAGGAAGCGGAGCGAAAGCAAACCCGCAACAAAAGCGGTAACACAACCCACAACGAGAGCCGCAACAGGAACCGTATCCATCAGCCCCCCGATATCCTTCAACTCCAGCAAAAAAGCGCCCAGTATAGCAGGAAGAGACAGGAGAAACGAAAACTCCCCGGCGGTCTTCCTATCGATACCGGCAAGAAGAGCTGCAGAAATGGTAATCCCCGACCGGGATATTCCCGGCAAAACGCCGATCCCTTGAGCGAATCCGGTAATAACACCTTGGAGCAGCCCCGGCTCCACCGTCTTTTTCGGCTCGTAGCGGGAGGAGAAGATCAACAGTAACCCGGTTAGGATAAAGAACGCTCCTATCACCTTCAATGGAAGGGACGGAACAGCGTCACTGAGAACAACACCAAAAACACCTGTGATAAGGGTTCCTATCAGAATCGCCAGAATAAGCCTCAGAGAAGGAGCATCCTCCTCCCTGGACTTCCGTATAAGAAACCTGCCCAGCACACAGAACAGGTTCGCAATGGTTTTCCTAAAGAAGAGTATCACCGAACACAGGGTTGCCAGATGCAAAAACACATCAAAAAGCAGCGGCACCTCTGTAAGGCCGAACAAACTCTGAGCAACGGCAAGGTGACCGGAACTCGAAATAGGCAGAAATTCCGCCACACCCTGAAGAAGCCCCAACAATATACTTTGAATGATCGTCATAATAGAACAACTATACTATGTGTTATCCCGGAAAGGCAATACAAGTTCTTTTTACATAAAGGTAGAAAGCATCCGAAGATACGCCGTCCGGGAGATGTTTTTTCCCCCAAAACGGGCAATGTGGTCGGTATAAATCTGGGAATCGATAAGCGCCCCCCCTTCGTCACGGAACTTCCGGACGAAAAAGCAAAACGCAGTCTTTGAAGCCTCGCTCACCAGTGAAAACATGGACTCCCCAAAAAACACATCTCCCAGCCGTACCCCGTAAAAGCCGCCCACCAGCTTATCATCCAGCCAGGTCTCCACCGAATGGGCGTATCCCTCCCTGTGGAGGGTGCAATAGGCATCTACCATGTCCTGCTGAATCCAGGTTCCGTCCTGACCGGGCCGCTTTGCCGAAGCGCAGTGCCGAATAACCTCCTCAAAGGCGGTATCCACTCGGTGCACAAAGGGACTCTGCTTCATAAACCGCTCCAGCCGGGAGGGCATACGAAACTCACCTATCTCGATGACGAACCGGGGATCCGGCGACCACCACAGCAAGGGATCGTCCTTGCTAAACCAGGGAAATATCCCCTGAGAATACGCCGAAAGGAGCATCCCCGGCGAGAGATTCCCGCCCACAGCTACGACTCCGTCACCTGCCGATTCGGGATCGGGAAACCGAAACCGCTGATCCGAAGTAAGCCAGGGAAAACCGGGATCATTCCGTGATTCAGGATCATTCCGCATGACAGGTAATGTTCACAGAATCCGCCTCTCCTGCATCGCAGTACACGGTTCCTCCGGCAGAAAGGGATTCGTCAAAAAGCACCTCTTCAACCAGCCTGCCGGTTATCTTTTCGTCGATAACCCGGGAGATATTGCGGGCGCCGAACTCCCGGGAGTAGCCTACACGGGCGAGCATGGCAACGCACTCCGGGGTAACCTCCAGTTGTATCTGCTTCTCGGCGAGCTGCCCCGAAAGAACAGCCAGTTCCTTGCGGACTATTGACTCCATGATATCCATTCCGAGATGCCCAAAGGTGACAATGCCGTCCAGCCGATTCCTGAACTCAGGGGTGAATTCCTTCTCCACCGCATCCATTACCGCCGCATCCGTTACCCGGCGATCTCCAAAGCCGATGACAGCCTTCCCGATATCCCTGGCTCCGGCATTGCTGGTCATGATGAGTATCACGTTCCTAAAATCCGCCTTCCGCCCCTGATTATCAGTGAGGGTGGCGTAATCCATAATCTGGAGCAGAATATTATATATATCGCTATGAGCCTTTTCGATCTCGTCCAGAAGTACCACCGTATGGGGTTCCTTGCGGACGCTCTCGGTAAGCAGCCCGCCCTCTTCAAAGCCCACATAGCCCGGAGGGGAACCGATGAGACGGCTCACGGTATGCTTTTCCTGGTACTCGCTCATGTCGAACCTGAGCAGTGATATGCCTAAGGTGTCGGCGAGACGCTTGGCGAGTTCGGTCTTGCCCACTCCGGTGGGACCCACAAAGAGAAAGCTTGCCACCGGTTTGCCCTGCGCCCGAAACCCGGCGCGGGAGCGTTTTACCGCCTTTGCCACCGCCTTAACAGCGCTCGCCTGCCCAAAAATGCTCTCGGTCAAAACCGATTCGAGATTCTTGAGCTTCTCCTTCTCGGAGGTAGAAACCGTTTTAACCGGAACACGGGCGATCTTCGCAATCACCGTCTCTATGAGGGGGGTATCGATTACCGGAGAAGCTTCGCCGGTATCCATATCCTGCGGGTGTATCCGCATATAAGCCCCCGCCTCATCGAGGACATCGATGGCCTTATCCGGCAGACGGCGGTCGGTGATATACTGCTGAGACAGGGTCACAGCCGATTTTACCGCTTCATCGGTATAGGTAACTGAATGGAAGTCCTCGTAGCGGTTCCTTATGCCCATGAGCATAGTGATGGTATCCTCTGCGGAAGGCTCCACTATATCTATCTTCTGAAAACGCCGGGAAAGGGCTCTATCCTTCTCAAAGGATTTGGTGTACTCCTCGAAGGTGGTAGAACCGATACAGCGGAGCTTCCCAGAAGCAAGTACGGGCTTGAGTAGATTTGAAGCGTCCAGTGAACCGCTGGACACGGCTCCGGCTCCAACGATGGTGTGTATCTCATCGATAAACAGAATCGACTTCGTCTTTTTGACCAGCTCGTCGGTGATACGCTTCATCCGTTCCTCAAAGTCGCCCCGGTATTTGGTTCCCGCAACGAGGGCTCCCATGTCGAGGCTGTATACCGTAAAATCCTTGAGAAAATCAGGAACCCGCCCCTCGGCGATGCGGCTCGCAAGCCCTTCGGTGATGGCAGTCTTACCCACACCGGCGTCCCCCACATGGATGGGATTGTTCTTCGTTTTACGGCAGAGTATCTGAATCGTCCGCTCCAACTCCGCTTCCCGCCCGATAAGGGGCTCCAGATTGCCCAGCCGAGCTTCCTCGGTGAGATTTACCGTAAACCGATCCAGCGCAGCCCGTTTACTGCGCCTGCCTTCGGGAATCTCCGGCTCCGGGTCGATGGGAATATCTTGAGGCAAATCCTCAAAGGAAACGCTATCTATCTCAAAATTGATGTTTATATCACCGGATTCGTCGGTCTCTCCGTTTTCGAGAAGCGATATATGGCTGATCATCTCCAACAGGGTGAGCCGCTCCAGTCCGCCCTTCCGCATATAGAAGGAGCAGTGGTTCCTCGTCTCATCCAGAAGACTCACCACCACATCGGTAATCTCCATGGTCTTTTTTTCAGCGGACTGACAATGAAATATGGCGCGCTGAATAACGTTCTGGAAACCGACGGTGTATATAGGATCCCCGGAGGTTAAAACCGGGATATTCTTCTGTACATATTCGTTCAGATTCTCCCGGATAAAGCCTGCATCAGCGCCGCAGATAAGAAGCAGTCCTGAAACTACATCGTTTTCAAGAGCGGCAAGGAGCAGATGCTCCGGGGTAATGAACTCATGACTGCGCTTCTTGGCATCCTCAAATGCCTTATCGAGTATCTGCTGAACATGGGCGCTGATCCTCATCATACTTTCTCCAGCTCACATCTAAGAGGGAACTCATTTGAACGGGCAATGGCTCTCACCTGCTCCACCCGGGTAGCAGCGATATCGTATATATACACTCCCACCACCGCCTGGCCTTTTCTATGAACCTCTTCCATGAGGATTACAGCATCTTCGCTGCTTTTATGAAAAATAGTCGTAAGTACAGCAACAACGAAATCTTTGGTAGTATAGTCATCGTTAAAAAGGATTATCCGATATTGTTCTGGTTCCTGAAACTCGCCTTCTACGGCGAGACTTTCCTCGAAATCGTATATCATAATATAGATAAAATAACGCAAAAATACGGATATTTCAAGGGTACTCCCATATATCAGGCATTTATTGCATAGATTATTGGCATAAACTGATAAAATCGCTATAATTGATTATTCGTTATAGTTCTTAGAGGTGCACTATGTATAGCTTAATATTGTTGCTCGTTTTTCTGGTCATGATGGTTTCCGTCGGAGTCTGGGGGATGAGAAAAACCGCCACCCTTAACGACTTTTTTCTGGGAGGACGCAGCAGCGGTCCCTGGATGTCCGCCTTTGCCTATGGAACCACCTATTTCTCGGCGGTAGTGTTTATCGGGTTTGCAGGGAAACAGGGCTGGCTCTTTGGACTAAACGCCCTCTGGATCGGCATAGGAAACGCCATACTCGGCGCCATGCTCGCCTGGATAGTTCTTGCCCGCAGAACACGGCGGATGACCCAAAACCTCAAAGTCATGACCATGCCGGAATTCCTCGAAGCCCGGTACGGTTCCGCCCATATGAAGATGGTTGCAGCGGTGCTCATATTCGTGTTCCTCCTCCCCTACTCCGCTTCGGTCTTTAAGGGACTGGGTCACCTCTTTGAATCGACCTTCCATATCTCCTATGATTTTGCGCTCATAATCCTGGTGGGTATTACCGGGATATACCTCGTTCTCGGCGGATACTTCGCAGTTACAGTGACGGATTTTATTCAGGGCTTTATCATGCTCGGCGGAGCCGTTGCCATGGTGGTCGTTTTGATTACGAAGAGCGGCGGACTCACCGAATCGGTGCAGGGGATTATCGCAGGATATGCAGCCCATGTGCCGGCGGGACAGCGCCCCTCCTTTTTGACCGTGGCGTCATTGGTGTTCATGACCAGCTTTGGAACCTGGGGGATGCCCCAGATGGTGCAGAAGTTTTATGCCATAAAGAACGAGCAGGTCATCCCCAAGGCGGCTTTGATTACCACCATCTTCGCCCTCCTCATCGGCGTTGCAGCCTACTACACCGGAGCGCTGGGTCACGTGTTCTTTACCCCTGAGACTGCGCCGCAGATGGCAGCAGGGGGGATCAACTTCGACTTTATCGTTCCCACCTTGCTCACCACCTACCTCCCCGAGGTACTGCTGGCGGTGATCATGCTGCTCATCCTCTCCGCTTCGATGTCCACCCTCGCCTCCATGATTCTGGTTTCATCCTCTGCGATTACCATCGATTTATACAAGGGTTATCTGAATCCTGACGTTTCTGAGAAGCAGTCTGTAACGATGATGCGAATCCTCAGCGGCGTGTTTATCCTTTGCTCCTACATTATCTCCCGGATGCAGATCGGCTTTATCGTGACCCTCATGTCCCTCTCCTGGGGCGTACTCTCCGGAGCCTTCATGGCTCCCTATATGTACGGCATTTTCTGGAAACGGGTCACCAAAGCGGCAGCCTACGCAGGAATGTACGCCGGAGCCGCCTCTGCAGTGATTCTTATCTTCGTACTGGGCCCGGACAACTCCCCCCTCGCCTCCTCTCTGGCAATGATCATCCCCTTTCTGGTGGTTCCCGTGGTAAGCCTGGTGACCAAACAGCCGGATGCGGGGATTATAGAGCAAGCATTTCAAGGGAAGAAATAACAAAGAGAAAAGAGAAGGTAGAAAGGAGAAAAGGGCAGAGATATCAGGGAACGAAGAAAGGCTTTCGCCTCCCGTTCCTCCTCTTCTCTTTTTTACCTTCTCCCTTCTCTCTTCTCCCTGGTTTTCTATACTTTATAGAAGATAGACCATTCTCTCTATTTTCCTAATAATACTCCTTAACACATAGTGTCATAAGGAGTGAGTAATGACTATTTTACACAAGATACGGGCAAAGCTGTATGAAAACACACTGTCGGATTCCGCCAAGGGCTTCATCGCAAAAGTCATATCGGAGAAAGCCCTGACCATCAAAGAAATCGCCCAATCGGCGGCGCAGCGAGGCGGGGCGGATCTTTCGGCAGCAACAATAGAACATGCGGCGGAGCACATTTTCAAAGAGATGACCCACAACCTCTGCGATGGCTTTTCAATCAACACAGGCTACTTCACCATTCAGCCCCTCATCAAAGGGGTATTCACCAGCCCCCACGAGCAGTTTGACCCGAAAAAGCACAGCATCGTATTCGACTTTCAACAAGGCGCATTGCTTCGCAAAGAACTCGGCAATGTAGAGGTGGTCATTATGGGACTGGCGGACGTCTCTACCTCAATCACCGAGGTATTCGATGTCAGAACAGGCAGCATCAACGGCCTGCTTACTCCCAACCGCAACAGCATACTCAAAGGAAGCAAAGTCAAAATCATCGGCAGCGATGAACGAAACGGCATCTATTTTATCAATCAGGAAACAGGAGAGCGCATAAAAGGAGACCCTGCCGACATCATAGACAACCTCCCCGCAGAACTGACCGTATTCACTCCCCTGCTCCCCCCAGGAACCTACCAGATTGAAGTAACCACCCAGTTCGTCGCAGGCACTAAACAGCAGGTAAAGGAACCCCGCACCGCCCTATTCAACAAACCCCTGACGGTACGGTAAACCACCCTCACCCGGGCGCATGAACACTCTTCACCCGCCCGTATATCCTCCCTTTGCTCCCTGCTCTTTTCTCCTTGCTATTTGATCCCTTCTCCCTTTTCACTGTACTGCAACTTATACAGCCCCGCATACAGCCCATCCCGCT
>JAITWB010000190.1 GCA_031285525.1 Spirochaetaceae bacterium | reverse complement strand
CGGAAGACGTGTCTGCCAAAGAGACGCTGGAAGAGGTACCTTTCCCTGAGACAGCGGAGCTGGTACAGAGGGAGGCAAAGAGACCTCCGGTTGCCAGGGCGATCTGGCGGGAAGCTTCCGCCCAGTTCATTCCGTCAAAGCCCATGCTGGCAATGGTATAGGAGAACAAAGGCAGATAGAGATAGTCTTCCGGGGGAAGTATATCTACCGGAAGACCGATGTCGAGGTAGCCGATGCCATTGGTTTCCTGTTCGTGAAGAAATACGGGAATGCCCTGCTCCGCCGTCTGTTGGGTGAGTATCCTGTCGGGACGTAGAGAGAGATCCGAGGGTTTGAGGTGGGGGATACGGGTCTGGAGTTCTGCCGAATCCGGGGTTTGCTGGATGAGCTGGAGTTCCTGCTGCTCGGCGAGGAGCGCTGCCCTCCCCTTTTCATCCAGAGAGGCTTCAAGAGCGCTCAGTTTGGTATTCAGCCTCTCCTCCACTTTTGAGTTGTAGTCAGGATCGGGGTATACCGTGAGGAGCATCTGGTGTGTATTGGAGAGGAAGAAGCGATCCAGTAATTCGGCAATATAGCCGGGTTGTTCTGCGAGCCGCTTTTTGACCTCCCCAAAGGCGTCGTCGTTGAGTAAGGTGGTACGGGGATGACCGCCGTGGAGCCAGCCTTTGAGGGCGCGCCGCATGAGGGTCAGCGAGAAGGGGCCTGATGAGCGGCGAACCTCCCGGTTGGCAAACTCGATGGACAGCACCGCTGTTTCGATCTCCTCTTCCGGCAGCCCCTGATCACGAATGGCTTCAAGGGTCTGGTAGATGAGCGTCTGCAGTTTTTCCGCATCAGCTTTTTTCATTCCCCGTAAGCCTACGGAGAAGAGCATCTGCCGAAGCTCCGTTTCGAGTCCTGTAGCAGGGGCAAGATCTTCGCCGAGACCGGATTCCACCAACACTTGAGCCAGGGGGGAGCCGTCATGACCAAGAAGGAGCTCCGCTATAAAAGAGGCTTCCATGGCGGTCACCATATCGGAGGTCTCACCCAGAACCCAGCTTAAGACGACGGTGGAGTCTGCATCCCCGGCGAGTGAGGCGCTTTTGGGCGCAGGCACTTCCATCGTCCGGGGTGCCTCAAAGGGTTTCGCCAAGGGGATAGATGGAGGATTGGCGCGGAATGGCGACTCCGGGAAGGGCTTTGAGAGGAACTGTTCCTCCAGGAAGGCGAGCTGTTTTTCTGTTGGGATGTTGCCGTACAGGAAGAGCCGGCAGTTCGCCGGGTGGTACCATTTGGCGTGGAACGCACGGAACTCCTCAAAGGTTAAGTCCGGTATCGCTTCGGGGTCTCCCCCTGAGTCAAAGGCATAGGGGGTCTCAGGCAGGATGGTCCGCACCACCCTGTCTCCGGCGATATTTTCCAGGGTCGAATAGTTTCCCTTCATCTCGTTATAGACCACTCCCTGAATGGAGAGCTTGCCCGATTCATCCAGTTCCAGCCGATGGGCTTCCTGTTCAAAGGTCCACTTTCTGAGGAGGGGGAAGAACACCGCATCGCCGTATACGTTCATAAGGTTGAAATAGTCAGCTTCCGAGAGGGAGCTGGCAGGGTAGACGGTTTTGTCGGGAAAGGTCATGGCGTTGAGGAAGGTCTTGATGCTTTGCCGGGAAAGCTGGAGGAAGGGGTCTTTTGAGGGAAAATGCTCTGACCCGCAGAGTACGGAGTGTTCTATTATATGAGCCGCTCCGGTGGAGTCCTGGGGCGGGGTGAGGAAGCTGAAAGAGAACAGGTTCTCTTCGTCATCAGTATATATATGGTAGACTTCGAGTCCGGTCTTTTCATGTTTTGCCCAGATACCAACGGCTGCGTTAGCCTTCCCCTTTCCGAGCTGCGGGATCTCAGCGGCATCGAGTATTTTGAATCCTTGTACTATATCGCCTGTCTTCATTCGTTCTTCCTTATGTGTTTATACGTAGATCTCTTCGTCCCGGCCTGAGATATACAGGTCGCCCTGTTCCCACGCGCGGCGGAGGCTTGAGAGAAAGGTGTTTGTTATCGTGTCTGAATCTCTGCGGGAGATGGGTTTCCTGAGGCTTTCTTCCTCAAGTACCATAGCGCCTCGGGTTTTGGAGATATTGGAAAGTATCTTTTTACGAAAGTCTTCGCTCTTGCCTGCAATGAGTAAGGCTATTTCCCCTTCGTTCATGTCTCGTAGCTTGGTTTGCAGATACTTGTCGTCGGCTCCGATGACATCTTCGATAGTGAAGAGGCGGTGCCGGATATCTTGTCCCAGTTCGGGGTCTGCGTCAGCGAGGGTTTCCAGAATGGAGCTCTCACTGCGGAAATCCATGCGCCTGAGGATTTCGGCGAGGGCGCCGCGCCCGTCTATGGACTCGGCGGAGACGACGCTGGTGTTCTGTACCTTTTCCCGCATGGATTCGTCTATGCGCCGGATCACTTCCGGGCTTATGGCTCCCATCTTTGCGAGGCGCATGATAACTTCGTTTTTTTCGCCTGAAGGCATGAGTTTTATCGCCGCCGCCGCAGAGGAAGGTTGTATCCGGGAGAGAACCACCGCACGGATCGCCGCAGATTCTCCCTTGAGGAGCTGGAACAGCCTATCGCCGTCCATCTCTGAGAGATAGTCAAAGGGTTTGCCTTCGGGATAGGGGACTGCCTTTTTGAGCATCTCATCCGCCCGCTCCTCTCCAAAGGCCTTTTCCAGTATGGTTCTGGCAGTATCAACTCCGCCGGACTCCCGAGCCCGGACGAGGAGGGTTTCAAATTCAGCAAGGATCACCGCAGCTTCGTCTTTATCGAGCCTGCGGATAGAAGCGATCTCGGGGACTATCTTTTCTGTCTGTTCCGGCGTGAGATGGGCGATAACCTTTGCCGCCTCATCGGTTCCGATAAGCAAGAGGAATTTCGCAACCCGGCGGTAGACAGTGTCCTTGCCTGCGGTTTTGAGGAGTCCATCATCGTCTGCGGCAGCAGGAATGGATGGCAAACCCTGTTTGGGGACAGCGCTTTTTGTAGTCTCGTTAGACGAAGGCGTATCAAACCGTGGGAATGTAAAGGGGCGGACCGTTTCGGAGGACACATTGTCCGCAGAATCTTCCTTTTTTTCGCCGCTTCCTGAGACCTTTCTGTAGGCATCAAGGCGTTTGTCGTTCTGCTTCATTATGATATATGATAGCGATGGAGGCGAGGGAGGTCAAGCAAGGGAGCATTTTTACGCCATCTGGGCATGTCCTGAAAATGGTGATTTCCCGTCTGTTCAGTCAATATTCATTGCCCAATGAATATTGCTTTAAACGCAGAAACGGATACGCATCTACGCTGATAAAACCTAAACGCTGGTAGGAAAAAAAGAGAAGAAAGAAATTCTTTCTTCTCTGCCTTGTTAGAGTTTCTGCAATTCCAGCCGGGAATGGATGCCAGTCTTGTCGTACATATTGGAAATATGGTTCTCCACGGTTTTAAATCCTATATCCAGAACGTCGGCTATCTGTTTATTGTTGAGCCCCTTTTTTATCAGAATAAGTATTTCGAATTCCCTCGGAGAAAGCAGATCGATAAGACCTTTGACACTTTGACTTTTTGTTAAAACTCTTGGGTCGATCCAAACATCTCCCCCGATGAGACAGTTCAGAGCCGCTTCAACTTCGCTCTCCTCCCGAACTTTGGAGATATACGCCCCTGCCCCCCAGTCAAAAGCCAGTTTCACGTAGGCATACTCTTCAAAGTTGGAATACACTGCCACTAGGGGACAGGGTATATCCTGCTCTCCAAGCCAGGGAATAATGTCGAGCCCCCAACCGTCTTTCAGTTCAATATCCAACAGCATGACATTGGCCGTCAAAGAAGGCTCAATCAAATCGGAAGGGCAAAATAATTCCTTTGCCTCTGTAAGGGAAGACGCAGTTCCCGCAATACTCCACCGTCCGGTTGCGGTAAACCAGGAAGCTAGCCCATTCCGCATAACCGCATGGTCATCAATAATAACAATAGACAGCTTTGATTTATCCATTTTGCACATCCACGTATAATTTACTCTGTACAAAAGTACTCATAATAATAAGAATATTCGAGTTTTTGCAGTTTGTCATGAGTAAAAATACCCAATTTGCAAGAAAAGGTGACGAATTTTTTCTCATTTTTAAGGATCACCAAGCAGATCCAGATGTAATTCTAACAAAACCCACAGTTGAACCCAAACGGTGGGAGGAAAAGAAGAACCCAGGACAAAATCCGTTCCATATGCTATATTTTGCGGATGTTCTGCCGATGTATTGCTCGTTCCGTTTTCCTCTTCATCCTCTGTACATCCTTCTGGGTGTTCGGAGTATCATATCTCTGGGCTTATCCGGGTATTCCAGCCTTCCAAAAGAAAACAGTGCAGCCCCGGCAGCTCGATGCAGAGATCGCTCTGGAAATAATCAGAGAATCCTATCCAGCAGATGTCGCCGGAG
>JAITWB010000115.1 GCA_031285525.1 Spirochaetaceae bacterium | reverse complement strand
CGGAAGAGGTTCCTGCGGTACCGGAAATCGACGAGAACCGCCTCTCTGTCATTACCGACTCAAAGGGCTTTCTCAGGCTCATCACCGCAGGGGCGAGAGAAGACACTTCTATTTCACGGATCGGAAACAGTATTACGTCGGCAGTAAACGCCGGTGAAAAGACTGTGGTAGAACGCAAATACGATTCCCGGTTCAGAATAATCAGAGAGATCATCTGGAAACGGGATCTTCCTCCTGCGCCGACTACCGCCGCAGCTGCGCCAGCAACGACAAACGCAGCTGTACCAGCTACAGACACAACAGCAACGGCCGTCACAAACACAGCTGCACCAGCTACAGACACAACAGCAGCGGTTGCAGCCGCCGCCCCTCCGCTGGAAGAACCGGAAGCAATACTCTTTTACGAATACCAGGGAGACACCTTCTTCCCTGCAAGAACCCGGCGGGAAACCGCAGCAGGGGCAACAGTAACGATCTATAATGACTTAGGTCTGGTTGAGAAAATCGAAGAATACCGTTTTGCTCAAGCGGATCCTGAGAAAGACAGCGCCAGTGAAGTCAATCCCAAGGAAGAATTCCTTTTCTCAGAGGAGTATGCATACGACGAGGAAAAACGGGTTATTCTACACGGAAAAACTCTGGCGGACGGCAGTTCGGAAAGCATAGCCTATTATTTTATCGATAAGGAACGTCCGCCGGATACAAAACAGTGGATAAATGATATACTGGTGCAGCAAACAGTCTATACCGCTGCCGACGAATGGCAGATTACCGCCTGGTTTGAGGACGATTATACCGTTCACGTCTATTTTCGGGACGGTATACGATATAAGGAAGAATATATGCACAACAATACCCTCTTAAGGACACGGCAGTTTTGAAACCGCAGCGCACATCCCCTCTGGGCTGGATACTATTCGTTTGCCGACGCTTTGGGCAGGCCGACCGCAGGGGAAGAAACGGTCTTACCGCCTCCCTTTCTACCCTGGGGATAGGCTTTGGCGTGCTCACACTGATAGTCATACTCTCGGTGATGAACGGTTTCCAGATGGGTTATATAGAAAGCATTCTCGAAGTAAGCTCCTATCATATACGGGTGAACAGCTCAGAAAACACCTCCGATACTGCCATTCCCGGGGAACTCCAAGCCCGGCTTGGAGCCCATCCAGAGGTTATCTCGGTAACCCCCTTTCTGGAGGCGCAAACCCTCATGACGGGGAGCAACGGGAGACAGCAGGGAGTACTGTTGCGGGCGGTGCCGGAGAATATTCGGGAGATCGATCCCGGCTTTGCAAAAAGCGTACATCTCGTCTCAGGGCAGTTTTCCCTTGAAAAGGAGAACGCCATCGTCCTCGGCTCGGAGCTGGCTCGGGCGCTGGGAGTGCGGACAGGGGGAGAAGTAAACCTCCTCGCCGTTTCCGGGGGAGGAGACACGGAACTCTTCTCTTCGGACAGGCGATATAGGGTCTCAGGAATCATCAAAACCGGCTATTACGAGATCGATGCCTCCTTTGCTTTTGTCTCCCTCGAACGGGGACAGGTTCTTTTTGGCGAAAATCTTCCATATATATATGGGATGAAACTCAAAAACACCAATACGGATCAGAGCGTTATCGCACAACTGCACAGAGACTTCCCTGACCTCAAGGCGGAATCCTGGAGGAGCTATAACCGCGCCTTTTTCGGCGCACTGCGGGTAGAAAAAAACGTCCTCATGTTTTTGGTTTTCCTCATCTTTGTTGTGGTGGGGGTCAATATTTTCAACAGCATGAGACGGCAGGTATACGAACGGCGGGAGGAAATAAGCGTCCTTTCGGCATTGGGGGGCAGAGAACGCTCCATTCAGCTCATCTTTATCATGAACGGTTTTCTCATCGGCTGTATCGGCAGCGCTGGGGGGCTCCTGTTGGGACTGCTCATCAGCGTACAGATAAACGAAATTTTCTCCCTCGTCGAGGTCGTCATAAACGGCGTCCTTTCCTTTATATCCCTCTTGCTATCGGAGCAGGAGGAAGCGGGCATTTCCCTCTATAGCCCGCTGTATTTCTATCTCACCGAGATCCCCTCCCGGGTGATCCTGTCGGAGGTTGTGTGGATATGTATTTTTGGCATCGTATCTTCGGTTGCTGCGGCATGGGCTGCGAGCAGACGGATTCTCGGATTGTCCCCTGCGGAGGTGCTGCGTGATGAGTAATGAGTATATTCTTGAAGTGCGGGGATTAGAAAAAAGCTATATCTCCGCCAGCGAAACCCTGACCATCTTAAAAGGTCTCGATCTCCAGGTTGCAGAAGGCCGCCGGGTCATCATCGTCGGCGAGAGCGGCAGCGGCAAAAGCACCCTCCTCAATATCATCGGCGGACTCGACACGGTAACTGCCGGAACGGTTCATGCCGGAAATACGGAAACCGGGGAATTCTTCGTGACCCGTTTGGACGAAGACGAACTGACCCGGTACCGATCCCGTTTCCTGGGACTCATATTCCAGTTTCACTATTTATTGAAGGACTTTACAGCGCTGGAGAACGTCTTTCTTCCCGCCTACATGGCAGGGGTTTCCAAAAAAGAAGCCCGGCTGCGGGCGGAACAGCTCCTGAGCGATGTAGGGCTGGAAAAGCGGCTCCACCACTACCCGTCCCAGCTCTCCGGAGGGGAACGGCAGCGGGCGGCGGTTGCCCGGGCGCTGATAAACGATCCCCGGCTTATACTGGCGGATGAACCCACAGGCAACCTCGACCCCGGCAATGCCTCGGTCATCGGGGAACTCCTTTTTTCCGTGGCGGAACAGTACAAAAAGACCCTCCTCCTGGTGACCCACGACAGGGAACTGGCAAGCCGGGGGGATATCTGCTATCACCTGGAAGAAGGAAGACTTGCAATACACGGGGAAGCTTCGCAGCGTGAGGATTCGCTATGAAAATGAAAGCCGCCTTCATGCTCGCCTTCAGCTTTCTCAAGGCCGGAGGCGGCTCAAAGGCTTCCAATGCCCGGAAAAGCCTGGTTTCGGCGGTCTTCGGCATCGGACTGAGCCTGATACCGCTGGTGGTGGTACTGGTGGTCTCCGATGGGATGATCCAGGGGATATCTTCCAGGCTGAGCGAACTGTCAAGCTACCATCTTCT
>JAITWB010000099.1 GCA_031285525.1 Spirochaetaceae bacterium | reverse complement strand
ATCGATTCCCTCCGTGGAGCATTAAAGGACGCATTCGGCTCCTTTGCCGGAACCGCCGCTGACACGTCAGCCGCTCCGTCCGCGCTCATCCCAACGGCAGGACACCCTGCAGAAGCCTTTTTCCGCCTTACCGACATGGACGGCGCTTCCATCTTTACCGCCCCCATGCAGGTCGGTTTTGCCGCCGCCGCCCTCCCCTCTTCTCCCTATGGAACCGACGAAGCGGCTCAGGAAACAGTATTCGCCCATTGGTTGGACAACACCCTTCTCTGGGAACGGATCAGAACCATGGGAGGAGCCTACGGCGCTTCATCGGGGACAGACTCGGTGGAAAAAGTCTTCATCCTGTCAACCTACCGGGATCCGAATCCCGCGTCCTCTCTGACCTCCTTTAAGGAGTGCCTCACGGAAGCCTCAAGGGTAACCCTGGACACCGAATCCCTTGAGCGTGCCATAACCGGATGCTACAGCAGGGAGATTCAGCCCCGAGCACCTATGGCAAAGGGCTTTGTCGGCTTTATCCGTGTCCTCTACGGCATCACCGACGAACTGCGGGAGAAAAAACTCACCGCCATGCTGGGCACAACGGCAGAACAACTGAAACAAGCGGCAGAGCGCATCGCAGCATCTTATGACGCTGTAGAAACCGCCGTTCTTGCGGGCGAAAAAGAAGCTGAATCGGTAGAAAAGAGTCTTTCTACTGGAAAAATCTATCATTTGCCTGTATAATGACAAGGGTAATAAAAGGAGAACATGCTGTCTTATGAATAGCCAATTTAAAGAATGTACCGAAAAACTCCGGAAGCTTGTTTCCGAGGTACAAGGCGCGCCCTATCCGAATGCTGTAAACAGCGAATTGTATAGTATCTGGTACGAACATATCCAGAATGCGGCTTTAGAGTGTTTTGAATTTTTAAGTGAGAATATGCCCCCGGAAAAGACGAATTTTACGAAGGATCTGAAAGAATTCCTTTAAAAAAGAGAAGGGAGGAATGATAAAAGAGCAAATAACAAAGCAATTTCCTCCTTTGCTATTTGTTCTTTCGTTTTGCCCCTTCTCATTCCTCTTTTTTCAGTTCCCCTTTTTGCCGTATTGACAGCACCCTCAGTATAGATTACTATCTTCTTATGGACACGGCACTTGTCATAATCGATCCGCAGAATGATTTCTGTTCCCCTGAGGGCAGTTTATATGTTCCCGGAGGGGAAGATGATTGCAGGCGGCTGGCGGCATTTATAGATACATGGAAAGAAAAAATTGGTTCTATATACGTGACCCTCGATGCCCATCCCTATTACCATATTGCGCATCCCGGCTTCTGGCTTAATCCGGAAAATAGCCATCCCGATGTATTCACCGTCATTACAGAAGAAGATGTCCGCCGGGGAATATGGCGTCCTGCCGATCCCAATATGGCTGCCTATGTTGAAGAATACCTCTTGTTTCTGGAATCGAAGGGCCGTTACCGCCTGACGATCTGGCCTCCCCACTGTCTCATCGCCACATGGGGATACAGCGTACATGATGTAGTCAGAGAGTCTATCCATGCCTGGGAGATGCTGACTTCAGGCCGCAATATCGATTATATCATAAAGGCTTCCAATCCCCGAACCGAACATTACAGCGCTATCCACGCCGAAGTTCCGGATCCTGCAGACCCGGTGACCAGGACGAATTTTGCCTTCATCGACAAACTCAAGCAATACGACAACATCCTGTTTGCAGGGGAAGCGCTCTCCCACTGTCTGGCAAATTCAGTGCGTGATATTTCTATCTACATACCTGCCAACAGGATAACCGTTCTCACTGATGCAACTTCAAACGTTGCGGGATTTGAACGGCTGGGAGAGAACTTTCTTGCCGATATGACCTCCAAGGGGATGAAGACGGCAACAACCCAGAACATATCCCTCTAAGAGGCATGATCAGCGTTTGCGTATGAGCAGCTTCTTTACCCGCTTAAACCAGAAGAGCCGGGCGTTTTCGGCGAGGATGTATACGGTATATCTCAGCTTTCCTACAGGAACATCAAGACTCCCTACACGATGAACGATCCGTCCCCCAAAGCCGGTTTTAAACCGATAGAGACCGTGCATGGGGTGGCTTTCGTCATCCGTGGGGGGAATGCCGTAAAAGTCATACCGCCGGGAGCCGTAGGCTTTTGCATCCTGTATGGCAGTCCACTGCAGCAGGTATGCGGGCATGAGATTCCTGTGGGAGTTTGAAGAAGCGCCGTAGAGGTAGACCGCTTCAAAGCGTGAAAACAAGGTGATAATGGCAGCCAGAGGAGTTTCTTCAAATTCAGCGATATACAAAGAGATGCGGGGCGCTTGGTGAGCAGACTGTTGTTGTTCTACAGACACCTGTTCCGATGAAGCCTTGAGCAGGGATTCATAATATGTCCTGTCATGGATCGCTATACCGTCCCGAACAGCGGTTTCCCGGTAGAGTTCGTAGAAAATCGCCATATCTTCAAGACTCCCCCGCCGCACTGTAACGCCCTTCTTTTCCGAAAGACGAATATTGTACCGCCACTTTTGCTTCATTCCGCTCAAGATCTCCTCTTCGGTGAGGGAAAGATCGAGGACAACAGTGTCCGGAGGCTGAATATCGGTTCGGGATTTCCGCACCGATGAGGCTTTAGGCGGAGCTGAACTCCGTTCCCAGGGAGGGTCAAAGCGGATACAGAGAAGGTTCCGGGGAAGAAAGGGCTTCATCCCCCTGGTAACAGCGGCAAGGAAAGCAGCGCGTTCTTCGGGGACGATATCGATGTCGGGACCCAGCGGAACATATGCCAGGTGTCCAAAAAACGAAAGTTTTCGGGTAAGCACCAGGCAACAGCGATTATCG
>JAITWB010000089.1 GCA_031285525.1 Spirochaetaceae bacterium | reverse complement strand
AAATCCGCCTTCCATGCACTAATAGTATTGTTCGGCGCAGGGGCAAGACATTCAGGGAAACCGTCACCGTCTACGTCCATAAACACCGGGACGCCCCTCGCTTCAAGGGGAAATCCGGGGATAGCTTCCAGAGAATCGGTAAAACCATAGAGCAGGGGGCCGTCTCCGCAGACAAATACCTCGTCTATACCGTCACCGTTATAATCGGCCAGTGTGATGTAACCGCTCCGGGCTGTTAGTTCGGGGATTGCGGCGGATAGAACACTGCCATCGAGTCCTACCCGAAAGAGGGTTCCTTCGGAGGATAACAGCCAGAAGCGCTCCATGTCAGTACCTGAGTCAACATCTGCAAAAACAGGCGCATCTGCGGGCGCAGAAGCGCAGGCGTTGAGATAGAATACGCCCTCAAGAGGAACCGGGAATCCAGGAACAAGATTTCCGTACCGATCCCATACCGAGAAAACGCCTGCCTGGGTGACAAATCCCGTGTAGAGTTCACTGTTTTTTCGGGATACAAGAGCCGGGGAACCGTAGGCGATTCCGTCAACGCTGACAGGCCAGCGTCCGCCGGCGGCAATGCCGCTCTCGACCAGAAAGATTTCACCGAAGAAGCTCTTGCTGTACACGCTGAGAGCAGAACCGCTTATAGCCGGAGACGCCATGATTTCCCCGGTGTGGGGAATCCGTATAGACGACACAAAGCCGGTATCATCAATACGACAAAGGACACCGCTTTCCAGGGGTAGTATAACCGCATTCCCCTGAACCGCAGGAGGAGCGGAAACCCCTTCTCCTGCCGAAACGGGAAAGCCCGGAAGCAGGAAGAAATCCCTGTCGTACAGCCAAACCGTCCCGTTCCGGGACACGCCCCAGAGGGCGCCCTTTGAGGAGGCGGAAACTATCCATCCCGGTTCCTCCAGCTCCCGGCGGACGGCAGCCCCATTAACGGGGTTATAGGAGACCAAACGCCGCTCATCTTCCAGCCAGAACAGCCGTTGTGCATTCCCTTCTATAAATGAGTACAATTCAGGAGAGAGACTTCCTTCAACTTGTATGGGAAACCCGGGTACGAGGGTATCCAGCGTATCTTCGCCGGAAGGAGAAAAGGGGCTCGGTCTCTCAAAAAGGTTCTCCCCTTCTGTAGATCCGCTGCCCCTCTGCCCTGCTTTATAGCCCAGAAAAAAGACAAAAACGAGTATACCAACGATAAAAACTATCGATATTAATAACAGGAAAAAGTGTTTACTGGAACAATCACCTCTCCCGGATTGTACTTCCTTGTCCATGAACACTAGTTTCCTATGGACGGAACCCTTCTGTCAATCGGCAAATCAAGCATAATAGGCACATGATCCGAATAACCTCTTCCGCTAAAAACCTCATACCGAAAGGGTGTTCCCTCCGGAGTGATGTGAGGTCCGTTATTCAGAATGAAAGCCCGGGGAAGGGCATGCCCTGGAGATATCAAAAAGTGATCAATGGTTTCCCATTTACCCCGAAAATAGTAAGTCCCCGTTGATTGCCCGCCATATTCGTCATATTCAGCAATCGGGAATCCGCTGACGGAATAAGGTTCCCCCGAAAGGGTATCCAATTGAATATAGGGCATCTCTTCAGGAGAACCGTCCCGCTGCAACGTAAATTCCTCCCGGGGACGGTTAAAATCTCCCGCCGCAATAGCGGTGACGCCGGGATACCGCTGAGACGCAAGCAGCATCCGGGTTCCCAAGGCGCTCTCCTGAAGCGCTCGCAGCGCATTGCCGGAAGCGCTATTCCCGTGTTTTGACTTCCAGTGGCAGATAAACAGAATAAGACTCCCTGCATTTCCGGGAAGCGCCGCTTCCACCTCCAGTACGGGACGGGTAAAAGCCTCGGCAGCATCCCCGGTGGTAACCCGGTGCACCGCCGCCCGGATTATGGGAAACCGGGAGAGCGCTCCCACACCAAAGGCGCCCCCTTTTTCCCCGGCATATATTCCATACCGGAACGCCGGTTTACCCCGAATCCTAAAACTATTCCTGTTAGAAAGATCATAGAGAACCCCTGCATTTTCAATCTCCTGCAGGAGCAGCATATCGGGAAGCCCCTTTCCTCTGCCGATACTCTCTATGACCTCCATGAGCCTATCCAGACGAGCCTCGTATTGCCCCGCATTCCAGCGGGTTTTGCCGCCCCTGAATTCAGCGAATTCTGACCCCTCCTCCAGGGCGTCAAAGAACGTTTGTACATTCCAGCTCATAATAACGGCAGAAGAGGTAGAACTCTTCTCATATGAAGAGCAATTACAAAACAAACAGGTCATATAAGCGGTAAGCAGAATGGTACAAAATACAAAAACATGTTTCATGTTTCCTCCTTGTGTTATATATATAATCGCCCCAAGAACAGTACTTTTCGGTACAAAAACAAAATAATTTTCATTTTTTTCTCATTTTTTACTGCCATTGACTGATATATTGAATACCTGTTATACTACAGCTCAGTTTTTGTACGCCAAGATAGCTCAGACGGCAGAGCAGCACACTCGTAATGTGCAGGTCTGGGGTTCGATTCCCCATCTTGGCTAAACGTTATCATGTCACAAGAAAAAGTCCGATAATGAGACCTGGAGAGATTTCAAAAATCGATTCGTTTGGAGTTCTGTATGGTGGACAAGAAACATCATTCTGTCATTTTTCATATAACCATGGTTGTTGGCGCTTGCCTTACGCTGTTTGCTGCAGTGTTTTTCTGCTTTTATCACTGTATCGTTTCCGGGACGGTTCCGCAACTTTCAGTGATTATGATATTCATTCTGATTGGCTTATTGATCATTCTGTATATGAGCCTTCTTCGTGTTGCTGCCAAAAACAACCTGCTGGAAACGCTAAATGATTCAAATATATCCATTTCTGTGCTAAAAAGTATTCTCAACGGACTCGATTCCTTTTTGTATGTTTCGGATCTGATATATACATGACGCCAGCACATTGGGCCATTTCTTGTGGTTGCTGTTATCAACTCTTTGCAAGGACAAAAGGAGATTTTGCATTTTAATTAGCATCTCAACATTGGACAGAACATCCAGCTGTGTGGACTGCATTGTAAAGG
>JAITWB010000081.1 GCA_031285525.1 Spirochaetaceae bacterium | reverse complement strand
ACCGATTCGAGTTCCAGGTATTTCTGTTTTTCGCTTGCCAGCATCTTGCTCACCGGGATGCCTGTCCAGGTGGAGACGATCCTGCCGATATCTTCCTCGGAGACCTCTTCCCTGAGGAGCTGGGGACGATCCTTTTGTGCCTTGTCCATGGTTTCGGTGACTTCCTGGAGTTTTCGTTCGATTTCAGGAATTTTGCCATACTTTATCTCGGCGGCTTTGTTCAGATCGCCCTCACGGGTATAGCGGGTCTCCTCGATTCTGAGCTGTTCCAGTTCTTCCTTGAGTTTTCTGCCGCCGTCGATGCGTTCCTTCTCGTTCATCCATTCCAGGTGCATGGCATCCCGTTTGGCGGTGAGGTCTGCCAGTTCTTTTTCGAGTTTAGTCAGCCTGTCCTTTGAGGCGGGATCGCTTTCGTTGGAGAGAGCCTGCTTTTCGATATTGAGCTGGAGGATTCTTCGTTCAACTTGATCCAGTTCCGTGGGCTGGCTTTCTATTTCCATTTTGAGACGGCTTGCGGCTTCGTCCACCAGGTCGATGGCTTTGTCCGGCAAAAAACGGTTTGTGATATACCGGTGGGAAAGGGTTGCCGCTGCTACCAGGGCTTCGTCCTTTATGCGGACTCCGTGGTGTACCTCGTACTTCTCCTTGAGTCCCCGGAGAATGGCTATGGTGTCTTCTACCGAAGGTTCAGGGCAGTAGACCTGCTGAAACCTTCGCTCCAGGGCAGCGTCTTTTTCTATATATTTGCGGTATTCGTCCAGAGTGGTCGCACCGATGGCGCGAAGCTCGCCCCGTGCAAGAGCGGGCTTGAGCAGGTTGGAGGCGTCCATCGCTCCTTCGGACGCTCCGGCGCCTACCAGTGTGTGAAGTTCATCGATGAAGAGGATTATCAGCCCATCCGATTTCTGTACTTCCGAGATCACCGACTTGAGGCGTTCTTCAAACTCTCCCCGGAATTTCGCTCCCGCTACCAGTGCGCCGAGGTCGAGGGCGAGTACCTTTTTCTCTTTAAGGCTCTCCGGGACGTCACCGGAAACGATGCGCCGGGCGAGACCTTCCACGATGGCGGTCTTGCCGACTCCGGGTTCTCCGATAAGTACGGGATTGTTTTTGGTACGCCTTGAGAGTACCTGCATGACCCGGCGGATCTCCTCGTCCCGTCCGATAACCGGGTCGATCTTCTCCTGCCGCGCCAGGGCGGTCAGATCCCGGCAGTATTTTTCCAGGGACTGAAAGGTCGCTTCCGGATCCTGACTGGTGACCCGCTGATTTCCCCGGACACTTTTGAGCGCCTGGAGCAGGGCATTCCGGTTAATGCCGTTCTTCTTGAGAAGCTCTCCGGTTTTGTCATCCGACTCGGCGAGGGCGATGAACATATGTTCCGTGGAGAGATACTCATCCTTGAGCCCTGCCGCTTCTTTGTCTGCCTTTGCCAGTACTTTTGATGCGCCAGGGGAGAAGTGGAGCTGCGCGGCGTTTCCGTGTATTTTGGGGTTGGTCTGAACCAGCCTCTCGGCTTCCGCTGTCAGGTATGTTATATCAGCGCCGATACGTTCCACCAGGGGCGGAACGATGCCGTCTTCTTGCTGCAACAGAGCAAGAAGCAGATGCTCTGTCCCTACCTCACCGTGATCGTTCTGTTGAGCCGCAACGGATGCCTGTTGGAGCGCATCCTGCGCCTTTATCGTGTATTGATCGTAATTCATACTTTAAAGATACGAATGAGGGGACAGAAAAGCAAGAAGCAAATAGCGTTCTAATTATTTCCCCGTACAAAGGCATCGGAAAATCCCTGTTTCTTAAACCGGGAGAGTACGCTGCCGTATTCATCCTTTGAGAGCGGTCCTACCAGAACCTGACAGATATCCGCCGGGGAAGTCCGCAGTTTGATCGGATATCCTTTGCCATAGGAATAGACGATGGCTGTTATATTCTGCACATCCTTAAGCGATGCCAGTTGGATATAGTAGCTGTTCTTTTCAAGTTCCGTTATGCAGAAGGAAGAAAGTTCTTCAGGGATACGGAGCGGTTCTCTGGTCTTGGCGGAAGCAAGTTCTGCAACGGAAGTGAGTTCCGTGTCGGAAGCAAGTTCCGCTGCTGCTTCTGCAAGAATCGCTTCGGTAGTCAAGAGGTCTTCGCTGGTTTCTTTATCGGCGGGTTCGGACGAAGCCGTACCCATGGTGTGAACCAATTCCGGGGGGAGCATGTCTGTGGGGATGAGGATGAACTCACCGTCTCCGATATCGACAGGGATGGATGGGGAGAGTTCCTCTGGGGCTTGTGTGAGCTCCGGTATGGAAGCTGTTTCCGGTTCTATAATAATAGGACCATCGACAATGGCGATTTCGGCGGTTTCTTCTTCGGAAGCAGGTTCATCGCTGTATAATGGCAACGGATCGGTAAAATCCGGGATAGGTTCATCGGTTATTGCCAGCGGTTCCGCCTGAAGGGGCGCTTCGGTAATAATTCCGGTATACAGAATCGGTTCGTCGATTTCTTCTATGGGAGGAGTCATTTCTTCTGAGGTTTCACTGGCGATTGTATCTACGATAGGCGGTTCCGCCAGAGCGGGTTCTTGTATCACTGGTTCTGTCAGGGGCGGTTCCGCCAGAGTCAGGAGTTTTGCTTCATCAGGGATGAACATGTCAGAGGATTCGCTCTGAGCCTGCATGAGGGGGATCGTTTCTGCGGTGTCCTGAATGGTCACCTTGGGTTCATCGGTGATGACCGTTGCAGGGATTACGGGCGTTTCCGCTCCGGTGAGGGTGATTGGACTGGGTTGATCCGGTATCGGAATGGTTTCTGCGCTTGGCTGACCTGCGAGATAGCTTGCAGGAGCTCTGCTTTCAACAGCTGCCTTGGGATTTGTATCGGGATCAACAGCGGATTCTCCCTTTATGGTGTCCGCCCCGGGAAGTATGGAGGGTTCGCTATACAGTTGTTTTTTATTCACCCTGACGATGGCGTCATAGCCTTCGCTGATGGATAATTCCGCAGCGGCCTGGGGGGAGAGCATTATTAATACCCCGGAAACATCCGAAGGTCCTACAATGACGACAGAGGTTTTTGTCTCGTTCGCCGGGTTGTAGACTTCTACCATTTCACCCCGGGAAAAAACACGGCTCCGGGCATATCTGCCGTCGGAGGGAAACAGAGAACCCTCAGCTATGACGGCTCTCCCTTCCCATGAAACCGATGTGGCGGAAGAAAATACCAATATCCCTACTATAATAGCCGTAATTCCTGCTAATCGCTTCATAATCCACTCCTGCAGCGAAATTGTATTCCGCATTTATCTGCTTTTCTGTATAACATCGATGGTATCCTGCGCAATTCCTGCAGCAAAAATCCCTATACCCTTGACC
This sequence comes from Spirochaetaceae bacterium, assembly GCA_031285525.1. Next base: position 5,286 of record JAITWB010000081.1, on the reverse strand, counting down.
GGATCCTGTTCGGTCTGTTTCGAGCCGCTCGGAGAGCTTCCCTGAGGGTTGTCTTTTAGCGCACCGGGAACTGATTCTCCTTGGGCGAGAACCGCTCCGTCCGCTGTTCGAACCACCCGCCATGAAACAGGGCGGATGTATTTCATATTCACCGGTTGTACTGTGGTTTCCAGCGGAATCAGTACTGCCACAAAGTATTCGGCGTATCCCGCTTTTGCTTGCTGTAAACCGGTCTCTTCGTCCTTATAAGCCTCCCAATCTGTGGAAGTCCGTTCGTTGGAGATAATAAAACCCTTCTCAAAGTAGTAATCCATGATAGTGTTTTCTATTATGCGGGTAGCTTCCCCAACTTGAGCGTTCTCTCCTGAAAGAGCTGTTTTCTGAAAAACCGCTATGTTAACCGAGGCCGCAGAGAGGGCGGCTGAAAAAAAGAGAAACAATATCGGCGCTGTCAGCGGCTTCAAAGACATCTAGCGGCTCCTTATACCTTCACTTTTATGTATCGGAAGGTGAAGGTGGTTTGTTAAGGAAAAAGAAAGAGCTCTTTTTTTCGGTACTAAGCGTTTCAGTACTTGACCTCTCACTTCTTTTCGTTCATAATAATCTCAGTTTTTTCATGAAGGAGTGCCGTTGTGCCCTGTGGTAGAAAAAGAAAGCGTCAGAAGATTGCTACACATAAGCGTAAGAAGAAGCTTAGAAAGAATCGGCACAAGAAGCGGAAGTAATTAAACTTCTCTTGTTCCGTTTTGACAAGCCATCATTGGTCGAAGACCGCAGTTTCTTTGAATATAATTCGATACGAACTGCGGTCTTTTTTTATTTTCTTAGCTATGGTACACTGTAAGGCATGGAATTAAGTCAGATATTACCCGGCATTACCTCTCCCGCCGATTTACAGAGGCTGACTCATCGGGAGCTTCGTCTGTTGTCCCGTGAGATTAGGGAGACGATTATTGAAGTCGTTGGGGCGAACGGCGGACATCTGGCGAGCAATCTGGGGGTGGTGGAACTGACCATCGCCTTGCATCGGGTGTTTGGCAGTCCTGATGATGCTTTTGTCTGGGATGTGGGGCATCAGAGTTATACCCATAAACTTCTTACAGGCAGGTTTTCTCGTTTTTCTACGCTCCGGAGGCGGGGCGGTCTTGCTGGATTTCCCAAGCGTTCCGAAAGCGAACACGATTTATTCGATACAGGGCATTCTTCTACCTCTATCTCTTCTGCTTTGGGACTACTCAAGGGCAGGAGACTCTCCGGCAAAAACGGGAAGGTTATTGCCGTAATCGGGGACGGAGCCCTCAGTGGGGGCATGGCCTTTGAGGCGCTTTCCCATGCAGGACAGCTCGGGGATGATCTTATCGTGATATTGAACGATAACCGGATGTCCATAGGCGAAAATTTCGGCGCCCTTTCCCGCTATCTGAGCCGTCTTACCATGACCACTTCTTACCAGCTCTTTAGAACCAATGTAGATAAGGTTATCAGCTCCATTCCGTTGGTCGGTAAATCATTGTCCAATTTTATCTTTCGATTCAAGCGGGGGCTCAAGGGGCTTTTTCTCAAGGATAATCTCTTTTCAGATCTGGGATTTGAATATGCCGGACCTTTTAATGGTCATAATATAGAAGAACTTGAAAAGATTTTGGAACGGGTAAAGCTTCTCAAGCGTCCCGTGGTTGTTCATGTGGTAACCCAGAAGGGGCGGGGCTACAGTCCTGCCGAAAATGATCCTGCCAAGTTTCACGGAATTGGTCCTTTTTGTACCACTGACGGTATTGTCGAGAAATTCGATGTCCTTAGTTTTACCGAAGTCTTTTCCCGTTCCATAACCGCCCTGGCGGAAGAAAACAGCAAGATAGTCGCTATTACCGCCGCTATGGCGAAGGGGACAGGGCTTGCAGTGTTTCAGCAGCGCTATCCTGATCGGTTTTTTGATGTTGATATTGCAGAACAGCACGCAGTTACCTTCGCCGGGGGATTGGCTCTTGCGGGAATGAAGCCGGTGGTAGCAATTTATTCAACCTTTATGCAGCGGGCGGTGGATCAGGTGATCCACGATATTGCCCTTCAGGATGCAGGGGTTGTTTTTATGCTGGATCGGAGCGGAGCTGTCCCTGATGATGGTGAGACCCATCAGGGAATTTACGATATCGCCCTGTTTCGTCCGGTGCCGGGAATCTCGATGCTGGCTCCTGCGTCGGCGGCGGAACTGGAGCTCTTTCTCTCCTGGGCGGTATGTCAGCCTGGATCTGTCGTGATTCGGTATCCCAAAAATCCCTGCCCTCAGGAGCTGTCTGCCTTCTCTGAGCCGCTGGTGTGCGGACGGGGTGTTCTTGTCGGCGCCGAACGGAGCTTGGCAGGATCTGTTTCTGCGGAATTCGGTTCCTCTGAGGCGCTTATCGTCTGTACCGGGGGGATATTCCCTGAGGTGTACGGAGCGGCGAAAATCCTTGCAGGAGACGGAATTGCGGCGGATATCTATAATCTGCGGTTTATCAAGCCTCTGGATGAGGGGTATTTTATCTCCCTTGCATCCCGGTATTCCTCGGTGCTTTTTGTCGAAGACGGAGCCGTTACCGGAGGGATTGGGGAGTTTCTGGAATCTTTGTTGCTCAAGGCCTTTCCTGCGGTTCATACCGGAGTGTGCGGTTTTCCTGACAGGTTTGTTGCTCAGGGTAAACGGTTCGAGATTCTCTCGGAGATAGGTCTCGATAGTTGTTCCCTTGCCGACCGTGTTCGGTCACTTCATTATAAGGAGTCATCCTATGTATCCTCCATCAGCTATTCCTCTGGCGCAGCGGCAGCTTACAACTGACCGTCCCGCCTTTGTTATGGGGATAATTAACATAACGGAAGATTCCTTTTGGGAGGGGAGCCGTCTCGCAAACACGGCGGCGGCGGTTGAGTCTGCCCTCAGGATGGAAGGGGAGGGCGCTGATATTATCGATATCGGCGGCGAATCAACCCGTCCCGGTTCCGCCTATGTTTCTGCGGAAGAAGAGATAAGCCGGGTTGTTCCGGTTATAGAGGGGATTCGCAGACAGAGCTCTGTCCCTATTTCGGTGGATACCCGTAAGAAGTGCGTCATGGAAGCAGCGTGGCAGGCAGGAGCGGATATAGTCAATGATATTTCCGCCCTTGAAGATGACCCGGATCTGGCGTCTTTTGCGGCGGAAAAGGGGCTTCCTGTTATATTGATGCACAAACGGGGTACCCCGGATATAATGCAGCAGAACGTGCTGTATACTGATGCGGTAGCGGAAGTGCTGGAGTATCTTACCCAGCGGTGCGCCTTTGCGCTTTCCGCCGGGATACGCCGGGACAGGATTATCATCGATCCCGGCATCGGCTTTGGGAAGGATACGGCGGCGAACTACGCCCTTATCGCGGGGACAGATCGGTTTGCCCGTACCGGGTTTCCGGTTCTCATGGCGCTTTCCCGAAAGGGCTGTATCGGCGCGGTAACGGGGCGTCCCACTGCGGAGCGTCTCGCAGGAACCCTCTCGGCGGAGCTTGTTTCGGTATTGTTGGGGGCATCGATGGTGCGAGTGCACGATGTGAAGGAAACCGTTGATATGCTTGCGGTACTCAAGACACTACAAGTGTCGGCACTACAGGTTCATAAACAGATGACAGGAGCGGAAGCGAGTGGGTGTATTTGATGCTCTTTCCGGCATATACGAGTATGTCAGACCGGTTCTCGATATCGGGATACTGACATTTATACTGTATAAGGCCTACGGACTAATCGTAAAGACACAGGCGATGCAGCTCATAAAGGGCGCCGTAGCGTTGATCCTGCTCTTTGCGGCGGCGCTTTTCTTCAATCTGGGAACCGTTATGTGGCTTCTGAACATCATAGCGCCGGGATTGCTCATCGGTGTCGCCATCGTTTTTCAGCCTGAACTGCGAAAGATCTTTCTCAAGCTGGGACAGGGTGACTGGTTTAAGATAGGAAGCCGTTCGAAACACAGCCATTTGGAAGCGGTGCTGACTGCGGCGGAGATGCTTTCGAACCAGCGGCGGGGAATGCTTGCGGTGTTTGTCCGTCATACCAGGCTCAAGGATATCGCAGATACCGGTACCCGGCTTAATGCAGAGCTTTCTTCCAGTTTGCTTATTACGATATTCGGTCACGATACGCCCCTTCACGACGGAGCGGTTCTTATACAGGAGGGGCGGGTCATAGCTGCGGGCTGTTTTCTTCCCCTCTCGGAACAGCAGGATATCCGTAAGACCTTCGGAACCCGGCATCGTGCGGCTTTGGGGGTTTCGGAAGAGACCGATGCGGTGGTGCTCATCGTTTCTGAGGAGACCGGAGCCATCAGTCTTGCCTACGATTCCAAGCTGTACTACGATTTGACTCAAGAGCAGTTGACGAAGACTTTGGAAGAGCAGCTTGAGCTTTCGGTGGAATCGGTTGGGTCAAAGGAGGGCAGTAATGAATCTAAAATCACTGATTGACCGATCCCTCAATAACTGGCCTGCAAAGCTTATCTGTTTTGCCATTGCCCTCATGCTGTTTCTCTTTCATCAGATGAGTTCTCTGGGGCGCAGGTATTATTCGATACCTTTGAACGTCTATGCCGAAGGAACCCTCACCCCTGCGGGAACCTATCCGAGGGTGGTGCGGATCAGCATTCGGGGGGAACCCAACCAGATAAGCGCCATTCAGGAGAATGACTTTACCGCCTTTGTGGATATGAGTTATTTTACCGATCCGGGAACCTACCGAATTCCGGTGCAGATTCAGCTTGGGGGAACCGCATTGGCGGCGGATCCCCTTGAGGTGTCTGTCGAGCCCCAGGAGATATCCTTTGCCCTGGATAAGAAGGGGAATTCCTTTGTTCCGGTGACTCCCAGTTTTAGCGGAGAGCCTGCAAAGGGCTTCCAGGTAACCGGATATTCCGTCAATCCAGCTATGGTAGAAATAGCGGGTCCCCAATCGATGGTGGATACTGTCCGGGAGATCCTTTCTGATTCGGTTTCTATAGCCGGACGGAGCGCCGGTTTTACCGCTTCTGCTGCCTTGCTTAACCAGAACACCATGGTGTCTGCAGAAAATGTCAGTTCCGTGACTGTCACTGTTCAGATAGCGCCGATACAGAGTTCCCGGGTTTTTGCAAATCTCCCGGTACTGTATGATGGATTATCAGAAAATCTGGTAGTGTCGGGTCCTTCCCGGGTTATAACCGCGGAATTGTCGGGGCCGATAAATCAGCTGGAAACATTCACCTTTGCCGACCGGAGTGTCATAGCGGACTGTTCCGCCATTACGGAGCCGGG
>JAITWB010000043.1 GCA_031285525.1 Spirochaetaceae bacterium | reverse complement strand
TCACTGATCTTGGTCATATAGGATTCGGCAACAGGCTTAGTGCGGAAAGATGCTATCTCCGAGAGGATCATATTCGAGAGCTCCTCCTCCCTGCCCGGTTCGCAGCCGAAATCGATGGTGATACGGTACTCCTGTTTGGGATAGCTCGAAAGGTATCCAGATACGGAGACCCCATAGGTTCCGCTCACATCTTCCCGGATAATCTCACGAAGTCTGATATTCATCAGGGATATGAGGGCATCGAAACGCTCGTATGCAAAATCCTCAGAGATAGCGGCTCCGTCGGAGACGGGCTCTCCGCCGAAGGCCATGAAAACTCGGCTCTTGGGGTCTATCCCTGCGTGTACCTCGCCCTCTGTTATACCCTGAGGAAAGCCGGAACCCATATACCGGGCCTCCTCATGCACCCCCGTCGAGGGAAGCGGGGCGATATAGGTCTCCGCAAGCTCCCTGAGGAGATCCGTATCGAAACTGCCGACGAACACAAAGGTAAAATCCCCGGCATTGGCAATACGCTCATGGGAGAAAGCTATGGAAACATCCTGTCTCATGGCAGCAATGAGCTCAGGAGATATATTTTGCTTGCGGATATTATCACCGTAGAGAAGATCTATTTTCAGATCAGAAAACTGCTCATCCGGGTTATTTCTCCGGGACTCGGCAATGGTATTATAGTTTGCCATAAGGGAATCCCATCCCTCATTGGTAAAGGTGGGGTTAGTGAATATAAGAAATATCAGTTGGAAGAGCGTTTCCAGCTCCTGATTAGAGGATGAACCGGAGATTCCCTCCCAGGCTTCGGAAATCCAAACATCGAAGCCGACGGTCTTTCCTGCGAGCAGTTTTTCCAGTTCCACGAGACTAAAACCGTTGAGACCCGACATGGCGGCATAATCACCCAGAGCCGCTGCCGATGGATAGTCGGCATCAGAAGCAAGGGAGGTCCCGCCTTTACTCAGGGCAGAAAAGAGTATCTCGTCAGACTTCCATTGGGTCGGCAGAACAAGCACCCGGGCTCCGTTGGAAAGGGTCCATTCAATAATACCTTCTTTTGTGAGGGTCTGCTCAGAAACAACCGCTCCATCCCCCGTGTCTTTGGATTCCGCCAGAATAGGAAAATCAGCTGGATCAAAGAGGGGTCTTTCAAAGACGGTGTCCTCATAGGCTGTCAGGTTTTTAGGCTTCCACTTCTGCCAGAGATTAAGCAGCGCCCTGTCGCCGGGAATATCAGAAGCACCTTCGGGAGCGGTTATCATCAGCATCTTTCCCCGTCCGGTAAACCAATTCTGTATCTCTTGGGAAATATCGTCGGCGGTTATTCCGGGAACAAATTCCTGCCATACTTCATATACATCCTCAATAGATCTCATCGGCTCGCCATACAATAGTGCATTGACCAAAGTAGAAGCCCGTGAGGCGGAAGGCTGCTTGTCCCGGTTAAGCCATGTCTGTTCTATGAAGGCAAGGAATTCCGCCTGCATCCGGGAAAGTTCCGTCTCGGTCACACCGAAGGTCTCTATCCTGAGCAGTTCTGTCAGCAATTCCTGCATAGCTTCCTCAAAGCGCCCCGGTGAAGGAACCATGGCAAGCACGCCAAGAGATTTTTGTGCGGTAATGGACTGAATTCCGCCCCACGCGGAAAGCATAAGCGGATCGGAGGTAATCGTCTTTTCCGTCAAACGATTGTTAAAAATGAGATACGCCATCTGTTGGATAAGATTGGTTCGGACATCCCCGGTATATTCCTGCTTTCGATAGGGAAAGAGTTCAGCAATCTCTACCGTAGTATAGGTAATTTCCGGATCACGAACTACGAGAACAGCAGGCTTTTTCCGCTCCGGCACGGGATAGCGATCTCCGTCAGAGACGGCGCTTTCGGTATTTTCAGAAAAGGTGTCAGAAGGAGGAATAAGACCAAAGGATTGCTCAATCGCCTCAATTATAACCTGGGGTTTTTCATCACCCACAACCACCACCGACATCAGTTCGGGACGGTACCAGGTTTTGTAAAAATCCACCACCCGCTCCCGTGATATGGTACGGATAGTATCCATATCCCCGATGGGCAGTCGCTCGGCGTAGCGGGAACCCTCAGCAATGAAGGGGTACACCTTGTCCATAATCCGCCCCTGCACTCCTCGCCCGAGACGCCACTCCTCTACGATGACGTTCCGCTCCTTCTCCAGCTCTACCGGGTCAAAGGTAAGCGCCGACGCCCAGTCTTTGAGTACCAGCATACTGGTGGCGAGCATTTCCGGGTCATCGGCAGGGATTTCCAGCATATACACCGTCTCTTCAAAGCTGGTATAGGCATTCACTTCGGGACCGAAGGACATCCCGATGGATTCAAAATAGTCTATCAGCTCATTTTCAGCAAAATGTTCGGAACCATTAAACCCTAAGTGCTCCACAAAATGGGCGACACCACGCTGATCGTCGTCCTCATTGATGGAACCGGCTCTTACCACAAGCCGAAGGAATATCCGGTTTTCCGGCTCCTTATTCTCCAGCACATGATAAGACATGCCGTTTCCCAGAGTACCGGAAACAACGGCGCTGTCCATCGTTAGCGGAACGCCCCGGTCGATAGGAGCGCGAGAACCGGAAACGGTACTGCATCCTGCCATGCCGGCAAGGATAACCGCAACAAAAACGATAACCCCAAGGGCTGCCGCTTTTCCAAACACTTTTTTGCTGAACTGTGACATTATAACCTCCAACCGTTATTTGTCGAGATGTATATTCTCCGTATCGTTACGCATCAAAACAGGCTGGCTTATGGCATCTAGGGCATCCCTCCAAAGGGAACTTTCGGGATCCACATGGTTTTTCTTCGCCGCCACCACATCTATCGGCAGATGGACGAATTTATTATGCACCACCCCCACCAGCAACTTCGTCTTACCCGCCATCGCCGCATGAGCTGCATTGTTACCGAGACGATCGCAATAAATCGAATCGATAGGCATGGCAATGGCAGAACGAATCTGATAGCTGGGATCCATATATTTCAGATTGATATGAATCTTTCGCTCCCGGAAAAATTTTTCTATATTATCCTTCAGGTAGAGACCGATATCTGCGAGCTTCTTATTCCCTGACGCATCATTCTCATTGGTCGCCTTTAAAAGCTCCTGCCCGGCGCCTTCCGCGACCACGATGACCGCGTGATGGCTCTTTTCGATCCGTTTCTCAAGAGCCGAAAGGAAGCCATTGGACCCCTCCATATCAAAGTGCACCTCAGGGATAAGGCAGAAATTCGCCTCATGGCTTGCGAGAACCGTGTTAGTCGCGATAAATCCCGCTTCCCGGCCCATGAGCTTTACCAGCCCGATCCCGTTGATATGGGAGTGCGCCTCCATATGGGCGGCGGCAACCGCTTCGGCGGCTTTCGAAACAGCGGTGTCAAAGCCGAAGGATTTCTGGATAAAAGAGAGGTCATTATCTATGGTTTTCGGAATTCCGACGATAGCTATCTTGAGATTGCGCTTTTCGATCTCCTCGGCGACCTCAAGGGCTCCCCGCTGGGTACCGTCGCCGCCGATGATAAACACCATATTCAGATTCAGCGCCTCGATAGCGTCGGCGATTTCGATAACCCGGTCTCCGCCTCCCCTGCTGGTACCGAGGAAAGAACCGCCGGTTTTGTGGATATCGTCAACCACGTCGGGGGTCAATTCTTTCAGTTCATACCCGTATTCAGGAAGAAATCCCTTAAAACCATACTGAATACCGCTGATCCGGCGAACCCCGTAACGGTTCCAGAGACAGCGGACAACCGAGCGGATAACATCATTGAGCCCCGGGCAGAGCCCGCCGCAGGTACAGATTCCGGCATGGACGTGTTTGGGATTGAAATAGATCTTCTCCCGGGGACCGGCCTTTTGCATGATATTGGCCTGACTATCGGCGATCTGCTCGGGAGTAGCGTCATTATACACATCGATATTGTAGTGAACATACTGATCGTCCTCTACATAGTTGGCAATATCATCACCATAGACCTTGGAAAGCTTGATTGGTGACTCAATCTTCCTTGGCCCCAATTCACTGATGGAAAAATCAAAACGTCCCTTCATACCGGTATCTCCTGTTACAGAACCTTCTTCAGATTTAGAATCTGCCCTATAATACGTTATATACTTTCTTGAGCAAAAACGCAAGGAAATAAAAAACCTCCACCACGAACCATGGGGAGGTTTTTTTGAGTGAATCGAGTTAACACAAACTATCAGTAATAGAACTTCACAAACGCAGTGTACTTGGCAAGCCTGTTTTCATTATCATATTTCAGCACATCCTTGGTATAAAAGGAATAAGAAAAATATCCGTTTTCCTTCGTAAAAGGGATGAGCCTATTTTTGATAGTGGTGACCGCTTCCTTTTCATCAAAAATACCGGAGTTACAACTATAGGTAATCTTGAGCTCCTGCAGTTCCGGATAATATTCAAGATCAATGGTGTACAATTTCTCTTTTTCCTGAATAAATTCGGCTTCCTGAGCCCATAGAGCGCATCCCGCACAGAGAAGCATAACTCCAAACAAAAAGATCCGTTTCATCATTCGTCTCCCAAACTAACGATTAACTATAACAGAAAACTATAGTAAGAGTCAAATACAGATGTCTACTCTATCTCATAGGTCTTACCGTATTTGACAATCTCCACATCCCTATAGCCTGCCTCGGCAAGGTGCTCCGCAAAAGCCCCTTGCGCATCCGGCTCCCCGTGAACCATAAAGATCTTCTTGAGCCGGGACGTATCCAGAGAATCAAGCCACTCGATGGATTCCCGATAGTCCGCATGGGCGCTAAAGGCGTTAATCCGGGTAACTTGCGCATTAACATCGTACCACTCATTCATAATCCTGACCCGCTTCTCCCCGTTCTGGATACGCCGTCCCAGGGTATGATCCGCCATAAAACCCACCAGTAGGATAGTCGTATCAGGATCGCTGATATTATTTGCCAGGTGATGCACTATCCGCCCTGCCTCGCACATCCCGTCGGCGCTAATGATAACCATAGGACCAGGTTTGTCGTTCAGCGACTTCGACTCTGCAACGCTGGTGGTAAAGGACAGCTCGTTAAAACCGAAGGGGTTCTTATGGTGCTTGAGGAAGGCCTCATGGGTCTCCTGATCGTAGCACTCGGGGTGCACCTGAAAGATGCTGGTAGCATTCGTCGCCATAGGGGAATCCACATAGATGGGAATCTTGGGGATACGCTTCTGGTCAACCAGCATATGGAAGTAATACACCAACTCCTGAGTCCGCTCAATGGCAAAGGAAGGAATAAGGATTTTCCCCTTCATCTTCACCGCCCGGTTTACCGCAGCAGCGAGTTCATCCATAGCGACTTGACTATCCTCGTGAAGACGGTTCCCGTAGGTACTCTCCATAACCACATAATCCGGAGCCGGAACCGTCATAGGATCCCTGATAATCGGCTTATTCTTACGCCCCAGATCCCCGGTATAGACGATCCGCAGCGGTTCCGAACCCTGTCTGCGGTTTATCGTAAGAGACGCAAAGGCGGAACCGAGAATATGCCCTGCGTCATAAAACTCAAGTTTAATATCCGGGGTCACATAGACTTCACGGTTATAGGAGACCGTCACCATCTGATTAGCCGCCTGCACCACATCGGCCTCGGTAAAGAGGGGCTGCCAGGTAAATTTCTGCCCCTTCTTCGCCGCCTGCTTGCGGTGATACTCCGCATCCCTGGCCTGAATATTGGCGCTGTCCATCATAATAAGACTTGCCAGATCCCGGCTCGCAGGGGTGGCATAGATATTGCCGGTATATCCCTTCTTCACCAACAGTGGCAACAGCCCGCAGTGATCGTAATGGGCATGGGTCAGGATTACCGACTCGATCTTATCGGCCTCGATACCGAATTCCCTATTCTTACGATCCGCCTCCGCCCGGCTCCCCTGAAAAGCGCCGCAATCAATAAGAATAGACCTACCGTCAACTTCCAAAACATGCTTCGA
>JAITWB010000038.1 GCA_031285525.1 Spirochaetaceae bacterium | reverse complement strand
TTTTTTATTTTCCCCTTTTAGCGGCGCTCTGGGCTTGTTCCCTGCCGCTGTTGACGGATATGGAGCAGGAAACGGTCTCCATAATATTACCAACTCCTCCCGATACGGCCGATTGGGGGCGGGACAACAGTCTGAGCTTCCGGTACCAGATCAGCTGGATTGACAGCTCTGGAAAGCTCTGCAGAGCAGAAACAGACAGTGATCGATTCACCCTGGTTCTGGAAAAAAACCGGATAACTCCCATCCTTGCGGAACCGATCCTTTCCAACGGCGAAGAGTCATTCTCGTTTTTTCATCCTGCGGGAGGTCTTTACCCTGTACACCTCTCTCCGGGGAAGGAGCTTTCTTTGGGGTGGCGTCTCGGTGTTGAAGCCGCACTCGTCCGCCGGATGCTCCTCAGTACCGATGAGTTCCGGGATGCCAGGAAGTATCTCGCACATTTCAACTGGGAAAAGCTGGAATCCTATCTGGCTCGGCATGAGAACCCCTGGGTCATCAATACAACCCTTATCGCAGAATCCATCGCTTCCGGCGCTTTTTCCGCAAGGAACATCAAGGCGCTTCCCCTCAATACCATACAGATAACCCCTTCCGGGGAGCCGCCGGTATTGTATGACCCATATGTTCCCGCTGCGCCTTACCTGCCGGATGCGGAGGAGCTTTCCTCCTTCACGGTTTCAGTTCAGGAAGGTGTGTCCCAGTTTCTTGCAAATGACGGCATCCTCACCCTTTCGGTGACCGGAAAGAAAGCCTCAGATATCCATTTTGCACCATTCAAGAGAAAATGAGAAAAGAGAAGTGAGGAAAGGCGGAAGGGAAAAGAACCGCGAACTCCTGTCGCGACACTCATTTCTACCTTCTCACTCCTCTTTTCTCTTTTTTTTCCGATATATATAACAATGAAAAGATCCCTTTTCGCTGTTATCGCGTTTTTTCTCCTTTTTACACTTATTGGATGCGGGAGGAAAACCTCCGCCGCAGTACCCCCTGAACTTATCCCCTCTGGGGAACCTGTGGTGGAGACCTCTCCCCTGTCGTGGTACTATTTTACCCGGAATGGGTTTGCGGAGACCGGTTCTCTCTCTGAGATTCCCCGTGTTCCCCACAAGCCTTGGACAGAATCGGTGCGTATCTCCTCGGCTTCGCTGGTGTCGGGGAAGTCCCTTTTTCTGGTGAACCGAGTGGGAATGCTCCTGTTCACTCCAGAACCGACGCTTTCCACAGATATGTTCCTCTTTTCCGATTCCACCGCCAATACGATTGCCGCGATAAACAACAATCCTGTTTTCCATGTGTACAAGGATAGTTTCTTCAATGCCCGCAGAACCCCCGGGGACAGCCCCTTTCTCGTGCAGTTCCGCATGGACAGCAGGGAATTCTTTCCCATCCTGAACACCGGAGATCTGGGTATTCCCGAAGGGGCGGAAGCTATCGATGTCCGCTTTAACGGCAACGAGTGGCTCTGCGTGTTCAAAGTATCCACTCCGGAACGTATCGATTTTCTCCACATCCGCCTTTCCATAGACGAATCCCTGGTCACCTTTCAGCATCAGGAACGGAAAAACAGCATACAAAAGGCTGAAATATCCACTGCGGAATACCGGAAGAGCATCATGCCCATCCCCTTTACCAATGCCCCCGAGTGGCTCCAGAACCTCCTTTCCCCGATGCCCGACGACATCTCCTACCAGATCACCTGCGCCTATCCTGTCTCCCGAGGCGCCAGCGTCTTTATCCATAACGGCTCCGATGGGGGCTATACATATGAAGGAAACGCAGTCTACGGCGAAACCTGGGCGGGCGCCCTCTTTCCCGATGGAACCTTCTACTTCTCAGGCGCCCTCTCCGGACGCTCACCGCTTAAAAACGGCGGAACTGTAGAAATGCGCTTACCCAAGCTCCCGGCAGGCTTCGTCTACAGCAGTTTTGTCATCACCGAAGGCTTGCTCTATGCAGGCTGGGAGGAAGCGTCATTTTATGAAACTGCCCGAAGCGGCTTTCTCAAGATAAATCTGGAGAATGTGTTGTATTGATGTATGCGTGTGCATAAGTAAGAACTCAAAAAAAGTGTAACCTAATTATTACTTCTTTTTTTATTTATTAAAGGCCTCGTTAAGGAGCAATCCTATGAAAAACATATATGTGTTTTTTGTACTTTTTCTTGTAAATACAATGATGTATTCTCAGGAAGACAATTCTACTGTAAACGATGATTACAGCGAGTTTGACGAAATGTCAGGAATCACCATATATGGCGAACTTCCGGAAGAATTTGCTCCAGAATCAATAGAAGCCGCTGTATTGGACCAATTAAACGAAAGTCCATCGGCGAGGAAACAATTTATAGAAACAGAATTGCTTGAAAAGTCCGGGTTCCGCCGCACAGGTACGGTAAGATATCGCAAAACGGATGGAAAAGAAAAGGTCTTATCGGTTTTATCCGGCTTTGGCAATTTATTTAGTTTTGGAATGGCTCCTATAAAATCCTTTCGTGAAGTAGAATATGGAAAATTGCCCAAAGGAATGTATTATCCATTTGAATCGGTAATGCTCTCCAGCCAATTTGCAGACATATCACCGGATGTTTGGAATATCTTAAAGCTAGAATATATGTTACAAATTGAATTCTGTCATGGTATTGTAATGCAGGATAATGTGAGTTATTATACGGATAAAAATATTGAAAAATTTGAAACATTGGTTTTAAAGCTCCCTGACTATCCTGAAAGTGTGTTGGAAGCAAAGACCAGATTCTTGAATGAACTGGTAAGAATAAAACGGTCATTTGAACGGCGCAGAAACCCCAGTGAAAGTCAAAAAGCGATGCAAGAAAATTTTAGAAACATGTTAAGAATGGAGTAATTAAACATCTCCTTGACAGATGTTTATACCACTGTTATACTTTATCTCATGAAAACAGCAATATCTATTTCGGATGCATTATTTGAAAAAGCGGAACAAGCTGCCCATTACATGGGAATTGCCCGAAGCAGATTATTTACACTCGCCCTTGAGGAATATATTAGCAGGCATAACGGGGAAATGATAACCCAAAAATTGAATGAAGTGTATGCGAAAATAAATCAGGATGAGTTTGCAAGCAATTTGGATGTTGGACTTGAATCATTAAGGAAGTTGACAAAAGATGACACGTGGTGAGTTGTGGTGGGCTGATTTTGGTGTTCCCTTCGGTAGTGAACCGGGATATAAACGGCCTGTTTTAATAATGCAGAATGATTATTTCAATAATAGTAGAATAAATACTACTATAGTTATTCCGTTAACAACGAATATGGTATTGGCAGATGCACCAGGGAATATCGTTCTTACACCAAATGACTCCAAATTGAAAAAGGAGTCTGTAGTCGTGGTATCACAAATTGAAGTAATAGACAGACAAAGACTTATTGAAAAAATAACAAAAGTTGATCGGCTTATCATAAAGCAAATTGAAGAACAGATTCTGTTTGTACTGGGAATACATAACATATAAAGTCCGCCAAAAGGAGAACTTCTATGTACGGCGCATATTCCGGGACAGGAATAGTATCCCGGACGATAGCATATATCGAAGCTCATTTAAGCGAAAAGCCCGACCTGACGGCGATTGCTAAAGGTGTGTATTACTCGAAATACCATCTGCACCGTTTGTTTGTCCAAACACTGGGCATGACCATACACGGCTATACCCAAAGGCGCAAGATTACGGAGGCGGCAAAACGGCTCGTTTTTTCGGATGACCCTATCATCGATATTTCTTTGTGTGCAGGATTTGAGAGCCAGCAGGCATTTTCATCGCTCTTTAAAGCCCTCTATAAAGCGCCTCCCAATCAATTCCGAAAAACCGCCCGCTTCTATCCGCTGCAATTACGGATGGGCTTACAAGGCGACGGCTCTTTGCAGAGTTCCCTGCCAAGATCTCTGACAGGGAATACTGCATCACGATGGGAAACCGCTTTTGCAGAACAAACGGACATCCCCCGCTGGATGGAACTGGTTCGGCTTGCGATAGACGGCTTTCCCTGTCTGTATGAGACGGACTATATACAGACCATAGAGGAGTATATCAGGTAGCGGAGGGCGCTGCTTGTAACGGATAAGGATATCGCAGTTGGAGCTCTCCTGTTTTCACTTGAAGCAGGGAGTATCGATTTCTGGGGAATCCATCCCCTGTACAGAAAAAGCGGTGTCCCCGAAGCGATGCTTAAAACAGTGATGACGGATCTACTCAAAGACCATAAAGAGATCACCGTCACGACCTACCGGGAAGGCGACAAAGCCGACACGGGACACAGAAGTGCCCTCAAACTGCTGGGCTTTGAAGAGCGGGAGCTGTTGACTGAATTCGGGTATCCGACCCAGAAAATAGCTCTCCGCCGGAATAACGGCCAAAAGACTGCCGGATTTCAATCTGCCGGCGGAATTCAGTCCGAAAAAGAGAGTTCTATCATCGAGACATCGTCGTCAAAGTGACCGTCTTTGCTCATTCCTTCGACCCGGTTTACGAAGCCCCGGCAGCTTTCTGTACGGGGATTCCTGGTGCCCAGAATCTCTATAAACTCGGAAAGGGTCATCATCTTGCCGTCTTTTTTGCGGATCTCGAAAATTCCATCGCTAAAAATGTGAAGTCTCGATCCCGGAGCGATAAACCTGACGCCGTTTTCGTAGGGTATGGATGCGTCAACGCCGACAACAAGACCGTCGGTGGTGAGCTTCTCTGCGGGGGACTCCGGCGGATAGAGTATTGCCGGCTGGGAACCTGCGTTTGAATAGGAGAGCAGTCTGTTTTCGGTACTGTAGACGCCGTACCAGGCAGTGAAAAACATATTATTCTGCTCTTCCAGTTTGAATATCTGATTCAGTTCATCCAAAACCGATGCGGGGTTTCTGAAATCGGCATTTTTAAGCAGTTTCTTGGTCAGCAGGGTGATGATAATGACCGAATACAGGGACGCTTCAAGCCCGTGACCGCTGACATCCACCAGAAAGAGGGCGAATTCAGTCTCTGAAAGCCAGGTATAGCCGAACACATCACCCCCCAGTTCCTGAGACGGAAGGAAGGCCCAGTTTACCGACAGGGACGGCGTTTCAAAAGGCTTAGGCAGTTTTGCCTTGATATAGGTCGCCGCAGAGGAGAGCTCCTTCGAGATATGGTGCTTATTCACCTCCAGCGCCCTGATATAGAGCTGCCTGCGGTAATTCCCCCGGAAATCGTATATTGCGGCATGAACATAGGCGAGAACCAAATCCATGTCCGACTGAGGGTCGATATAATCGATGACCCCTGCTTCCTGGATAAAACGGAGCCTGATTTTTCGATCTGCCTCCCCTGCACAGCAAAGCACCGGGATATCGTGAAACTGGAGATCATGCTTGAGGGACGATATAAAGGCGAAGGTCTTGTCCGGATCGGCATCCGCTTCCAGGCAGATGAGGTTGATGTCATAGACGGTCAGGCTGGTGCGGATATTCTCCCCAGGCTCGATATGGTAGAGCTTGTAGCCCCGTTCGGTAAAAAGCTCCTCCATCTGCAGGATTACCGGGGAATTCCCCATAATCAGAATATTGCCCGAATCCATTTCAGGAATCGTGTCGGCGGCTCCCAGCATATACTCGGAGAGTTCCACCCCGGCGGCCATGCCCAGAGTGTCTGCAATTGGCATTCCATCGAATATTTCTGTGGATATATCCAGCATTCGTTCGAAAAAGAGGAGCAGTTCTGTGAGGGACTCCTTGATAATCCGTACTTCTGATTCAAAACAGGCGTAATCTTCTGGGGGAATATCGTTTTGCAGACGGATAAACAAGTGCTGTATGATATAGAGGTGCCGGGCTATCTCCTCCCGCATCACCGGGGTGAGGAAATTCTCATCCGTCTCTCCGCCTGAAAGGACATACATGACATGTTTTATCTCAGCGCATTCAGAGAGTATCTGGCTGAAATATTCAGACAGCTTGTCTTTTTTCATCAGAAGAGCGTCTGTCCGGATTATGTCGCTATGGCCATTTATGTGATTGAGCAGGATTCTCAGTTTCTGGAATTCGGCTTGTTCGAATGCAGTCATGCTACCATTCCTTATGGAAGTATCATAGTTGAGTTATTGATACTTTGCAAGTAAAATATTCGGTATATTGCATTATATGGTGCTGTTCCTTGTTCCTTAATTATTTGATATACTCTGAACCATGAAATCTATACCTCCCTTTACTGTTGTGTACCAGGATGACTATATAGCTGTACTGAATAAACGCTCTGGAATGCTTATCGCCGCCGATCGCTGGGATGCGGAAGCCCCCCGGCTCGATCTTATCGCCCAGGAGCAGCTGGGAAAGCTCTATGCAGTTCACCGTATCGACAAGGACACCTCAGGGCTTATCATCTATGCCCGGGATCCCGAAACCCACCGCGCCCTCTCCGAAGCCTTTGAGAAGCGGGAAGTCGATAAGACCTACCACGCCCTCATCTACGGACGCCCTTCATGGACAGAAAAAGAAGTCTCCCACAAGCTCCTCCCCGACGGAGACCTCCGTCATCGGACAATCGTGGATCGGAGAAAAGGCAAAGAATCCCTTACCCACTTTCGAATGCTGGGCATCTGCGGACCCTATTCATGGATCGAAGCGAAGCCCGTAACCGGGAGAACCCACCAGATACGGGCGCACCTCGCCGCAGAAGGCTATTCCATAGTCTGCGATCCTCTGTACGGGGGAAATCAGAAACC
>JAITWB010000007.1 GCA_031285525.1 Spirochaetaceae bacterium | reverse complement strand
TTCATCATTAAATCCTAAAGGTATAATACTACCATACCTAAAAGATATCAATATCTATACTGCAAAAAATATATCCCTTTTTCTCCATATATGCTATATTTATCCCATGACTAATCACTTTTCTGCCGAATATGCCCGCTGCTGCGGGTTGTCGGTTTTCAGACATATCCGTACAGATCCCTTGTTTGCAGGGTTTGAAAAACTGCTTTCCTTTCTCTCCGGGGCTGTTTCTTTTAATGCAGGGGAAGCGCTCTCCTGTGCGGGGGAGTTTCTGTTGCTGCTGGCGGAGCGTTCAGGTAATTGCCGCAATCTGAGCTGGAGTACAGCCGTTGAGGAGCTGGTTTTAAGGGATGAGAATCCCTACACTAGGGCGGCGGAGAATGCGGGAGATGAGTCGGGAGGTTCTGTGCCTGAGGCGCTTTCTTCGCTGGCGGAGCATGATCTTGAGTCGCTGAGGATACTTGCGGCGCTTCCGCCTGGGAAGATTATGGGAGCTGTCGAAGAGCTGTGCGGCGCTGCGGGGGCGCTTCCGTCGGGACTCTTTGAGGATGAAGCGGATGGTAAGGCAGAGGGGCTGTTGCCTTTGGAAAAGCTGCTTTCACAATGGAGCCGAGGGGCGGGTGTTTTTTACGGCGCCGACAGTTTTGTGTGGGAAAGCGAAGGGCTTGTTCCGGTGCAGACTCCGGATCCGATTTCGCTGGAGCAGCTTATCGGGTATGAGGCGCAGCGGGAGGTGGTTCTCGAAAATACCCGGAGGTTTGCCGCCGGGTTTAGGGCGAATAATCTCTTGCTTTACGGGGATCGGGGGACGGGGAAATCCGCTACGATAAAGGCGGCAGCCCGGGCTCTCGCCGTTGAACGGGTAAAGATAATCGAAGTACGGAAGCAGCAGCTTTCCGAGTTTCCCCGGATTATCGGTCTTTTGCGGAACAGGAATTTCAGGTTTATTATCTTTATCGATGATCTCTCCTTTGACCGGGCCGATGAAAGCTATGTCGGACTGAAGGCGCTTCTTGAGGGAGGGCTTGAGACGCGCCCAGAGAATGTGCTGCTCTATGCGACCTCAAACAGGCGGCATCTGGTGAAGGAGCGGGTTCAGGACAGGATAGGTCTCGGGTCGGTGGATGCGGAAACGGAGATACGTGCCCAGGATTCGCTTCAGGAACAGCTTTCTTTGGCGGACAGGTTTGGTATGACGGTGGTGTTTTCGGCGCCTCTTCAGGATGAGTATCTTGAGATCGTGCAGGGGATGATAGAGAACCGGGGAATTACGGCGGACAGGGAGAAAGCCCTTGCCGATGCGCTCCGGTGGGAGAAGTGGTACAACGGACGCTCGCCCCGGACAGCCCGGCAGTTTGTGGATTGGCTTGAGGGAGGCGAAGCGGCTCCCTGGGACAGGACAGAGGAATGAGCGTTTTTGTAGAGGATCTTACCTATATATATCCTGAAACGGGGTTAAAGGCGGTGGATTCGGTCTCCTTTCGGCTTGAACAGGGGGAGTATCTTGCCGTGTTGGGCGCGAATGGGTCCGGTAAAAGTACCCTCGCCCGGATGATCGCAGGTATTCTGGAACCTACAGCCGGGACGGTTGTGATTGAGGGGGAGACAAAGGTTTCTTGGGGAAACAAAGTTTCCCACGGTATCGTGTTTCAGTCCCCCCGTGACCAGATAGTTGCCGGGGTGGTTCGCTCCGATACGGCATTCGGTCCGGAAAATCTGGGGCTCAGTAGTGAGGAGATTGCCGAACGGGTAACGGAAAATCTGTCCCTTACGGGGCTGTCGGCTAGGGAGCGGGAGAAGACTCTTACCCTGTCGTCGGGGCAGAAGCAGAAGCTCGCTGTTGCGGGTATCCTTGCGCTTCATCCGGGGGTGCTTATCCTCGATGAGGCGACGTCCATGATAGATCCTCCTGCCCGGAGGGAACTCCTTGCGTTTCTCGACCAATGGAACAGTGAAGGGAACACCATTATTCATGTGACCCACGATATGGATGAGGCTCTGCGGGCATCCCGTACTATTGTTTTATCAGAAGGAAGGAAGGTTTTTGATGGAACTCCCGCGGAGTTACTGCTCCGGCCGGAGTTTTCCTGTTGGGTAACACCTGTAGCTGCTCCGGCTTCGCTGGTTGGGAGCCCGGTAAAGGAAGAAAAGTGTGCGCTTTTGTTTGATGCGGTGTTCTTCGGTTATACTCCAGAAAAAGCGGTTTTTTCGGGTTTGACCCTCGGTATTGAGCGAGGGAGTCTGACGGCGATCATGGGATTTTCCGGTTCGGGGAAATCGACGCTCTTTGAACTTGCCGCAGGGATACTGTCTCCGCAGGCGGGCTCCGTGTCTGTTTCTGCCACTGAGGGCTCACTCTCCGAGGGTTCCCTCAAAGAGGGCATTCCCTATACAGTTGCCCTTGCCATGCAGGAGAGCGAAAACAGTCTTTTTGAGGAGTTCGTTGCCGATGACATCGCCTGGGGACCCCGGAATCAGGGGCTTACCGGAGCTGCCTTGAGGGAACGGGTCAAGCAGGCGATGGAACTTGTAGGGCTGCCCTTCGAACATTTTGGAGATCGGAAAACCCATACCCTGTCGGGGGGTGAAAAGCGGCGGGCTTCCCTTGCAGGAACGATTGCCCTCGATGCGGATATAGTGCTGTTTGATGAACCGACTTCGGCCCTCGATCCCGAGGGGAGGAGCCGTATCCTCAAGGCACTGGAGGAACTTCGCACCTCGTGCAAGACGGTTGTTTTTTCCACCCACCGGGCTGTAGAAGCGATGATGGCGGATCGGGTTATTGTTTTTGAAAACGGGAAAATTATAGCCGATGGGCCGCCTTCCGCTGTTATCCGGGAGGGAGAATGGGTACGGGAGAATGCTGAAACTCCTTCGGGTTATCAGGCTGAGAATCCTGCGGATTGTCAGCCTGAAAATACTTGTGAACGCTCTGGAATGGTTTCCGCTTCTGTGCCGGAGGGCGCGGGATTGCTGGAAGGGTTTCGCCTTTCCTCCGGCGGAGCATACAGGGCGCAGGATAGTGCGGTACATCGCCTTGCGCCGGGTTGGAAATACGGTGTCATGCTTGTGCTTATGATCTCTGGAATAGCGTTCCCGCTGTTTCTGCTGCCGATTGCCATCGCCGGCTCTGTCCTGTATGCGGCGCTTGCCCGGTATCCCTTCCGCCGGATACCGATGAATTTGTTGAAGACGCTGCCCTTGTTTATCGTTCTGCTGCTGTTCCAGATGTTCCTGTTTCCGGATCAAGCCGGGGATACCCTCATTTTTAGGCTGGGATTTGTTACGCTTACGGATCAGAAGATCCTTTTTACCATAACCATGATTCTCCGGTTTATTGCGCTGATGACGGCGCTTTCGGTTTTTGTGTTTTCCACGGAGGAGACGGAGATACTCTACGGGATGGAGGATATACTCAAACCCTTTTCGCTCATCGGTATTCCGGTGCAGCACGCAGCGCTGGTAACGGGGATAGTGTTCCGGTTTATACCGCTGTTGCAGGAGGAGGCGCTGTATATTATTAAGGCGCAGATTCTCCGGGGCGGAACTTTCCGGGGCAAACGGGCGGCCTCCTTCGGAGTCTTGGGGAAGCTTCGAGCCATGATCCCTGTTTTTATTCCCCTCATGATACAGACTTTGAACCGGGCGGCAGCTCTGGGGGAGGCGCTGGATGCGCGGTATTACGGGAGGGGGAAGAAAGAAAGGAGAAGGGAGAAATGAGCAGAGAGCAAAGCAGCTTGACAAATTCCCTTCTATTTGATAGGAGTAATGGTGATATGGACTATAAAGTAAACATTCTCTTTGAGTTACTGTTTACGGGAATTCAGTTTCTTACCCTTTGGATGCTGTTTTATCTCTTATACCGTCCTGAATCAAAGATACGGCGGATAGGGCTTCTTTGTTTTATGCTGCTGTGGCGGCCTTTGCATATCATTGCTTTTGTATTGACTTTTCCCATTCCGGTAAAAATCCTTTTGCAGGGTGCGGCATTCCTTGTTTTGATGCTTCTTTCTGAGGGCAAGAAAAAGAACAAATTGATTACCGCTCTATACTTGTGGAACATAGGTTTGCTGATCGATGCCGTTACTTCGTGCTTCATAACCGGCCTTACCGGCACTTTGGCTGTATCAAACATGAATACCCTCTATCTTGAAATGACGATTACCGACACAGTGATGCTGTTTTGGGCTGTGTTTTATTATCTGCTCATGCGGAGTCTTTCTCTGTCCGCTCTTGAGCGCATACCCTTTCGGCTTTGGCTTATCACGGTGCTTACTCCGCTTTTAGGAGCTGCTGCCCTGCTTGGGGTTTTCAATCCTTTAAAGACCCAATTGGAAGCGGGGTTCAATAATTTCCTATTTTGCGGTGTTTTTGGTTTTGTGATATTTCTGCTTGATTTATGTATCTTCTATTTATATATAAAACTGATTAGTTCCCATCATTCCAGGCTTCTCGCTGGAGAGCTTGCCCAGATACCGCCGCTTTATTCGCCTGCAAGCGGGTTGTCTTTGGAATTTATCGAAAAATATAATCTGTCGAAACGGCAAACCGAGATTACGGAAGCCCTCTTGCAGGGGAAGTCAAACAAGGAAATTGCTCTTGCATATGATATCGAAGTAAACACAGTGCAGGTTCATTTACAGAATGTGTACCGAAAAACTGATGCACCCGGACGCTATGCCCTTATGGCGCTGGTTGGAATGGGTATTACCACCGCATAAGACCTCAAATAACTGAAAACAGTTAGTCAAAATCCTCTCAAATAACTGGAAAGTGGAATTGTGCTATCCCTTTGGAGGAGGTACGCTTTCAGTATCAAATGTTTTGGAGGATTATTATGACTTTTGTAACGAAGAAGACTGTTGCTTTACTTTTGGGGACTTTGTTGTCACTTATTTCTGCTTTCGCCATGGATATGGAAGGCAGTTTTATGTTGAATGGAGGTGCAAATATCGGGATACTCCAGCCTCATTTTACCGGCAGCACCAATATGGATACAACCGTGCATATCGGAGGACGATTGCAGGCTGATTATATGCTGTCGCAGTATTTGAGCATCGGGTTGGAATCCGGTTTTTCAACAGCAAAAACAGGTGATACGGATTTTTCTATTGGTACGGTTCCCATACTTGCCCGGTTTGCCTGGCATCCGTTTTCATTACAAAAGTGGGATCCCTACCTGGTGGGAAAAGCAGGATACGGTTTTTCCTTTTGGACAGCCGAAGGGGATGACTACGATTGGACCGATATACATGGCGGTTTTATGTGGGGAG
>JAITWB010000221.1 GCA_031285525.1 Spirochaetaceae bacterium | reverse complement strand
GGAGCTTTGAACCTGGATGTTAAGGAAAGCTTTCTCTTTCCGCCGTCGGCTTTTACGGTCGGTGAAGAGATAGAAGCGCTTCTGAGGACACTTCCCGATTGTGGTTCTGCTCAGAATTCCGTCCCTGAGGATCGTTCAGTTGCTGCCGTTCCGGAATTCCTTGCGCCTGTTCTCGATACCTGCCGGGATTGGCACGGTATGACCCTGCGGGAGGCTCTGCACCGAGCAGTTGAGGTGACAGGGACAGAGCTTTCCTGTGTAAACGGCTTTTTCTGGCGTGCGCTCATTCGGGGCGGCGTTCAGGGGGCGGTGTATGCGATAGATTCCCAGGGGGGGCTCGTATGACATACCGTCGAATCCTTCCTGTTTTTCATACTGCGTTGGCTCTCTTTTTGCTGGTTTTCTCTGGGGCGATTCTTTCGGCACAGGAGGCTTTGTCGGAAGTCACCATACAGGAAGCGGCTTCCCGTCTCGGAGCTGCGCTTTATTGGGACCCCCTCGCAGGTGCGGGGATCTTGGTTCGGGATGGGCATCAGATGAGTTTCCGTGCCGGGCAGGATATGGCTCTGTTGGATTATAAAGATGTTATCCGTATTCAGTCTCCGGTAGCAAAAAACGGCGCTGTCTATGCGGGATCTGAGTTCCTGCGGCAGGCGGAAGAATTCTTCCTCTCCCGGACGCCGCCGATGCTGTACCGGGTAGGGGCTATCCTCATCGATCCCGGCCATGGAGGCAGAGACTCAGGGGCTGTAGGTTCCCATATTATCAATGGAAAGGCGATCAATGTGGTGGAGAAGGATATTGCCCTCAAGATATCCCTCGATCTGGAGAGCCGTCTCAAGAGCATCTATCCTGATAAGCAGATAATTCTTACCCGCCGGGGGGATACCTATCCGACTCTGGAGGAACGGGTGGAGATGGCGAATTCGGTCTCCCTGAAGGAGCATGAGGCGATTATCTATATATCCATGCACGCCAATGCCGCCTTTGACAAAGAGGCTTCGGGCTTTGAGGTTTGGTATCTGACGCAGAATTACCGCCGGACCATTATTAGCGAGGGGGAGGATGAGGATATTCTGCCTATCCTGAATTCGATGATGGAAGAGGAATTTACCACCGAAAGTGTGCTCATTGCTAAATTCATTATGGATGAACTCCAAACCCAGATAGGGGATAAAACCGTGAATCGGGGAATCAAAGAGGAGGAGTGGTTCGTTGTCCGTAATGCAAATATGCCCAGCGTGCTTATTGAGGTTGGTTTTGTTAGTAATCCTGCAGAATCTCTTCTGTTAACTGACGAAAACTACTTGCGTAAAATTACCACTGGCGTGTATAATGGTCTGGTATCGTTCATAACTCATTTTGAACGGTCAAGGGGATTTACGAACGGAGAATGAGAAAAGACATATCAGCTATCATTAGACAGTTTATTTCACTCCGTCAGTGCATTATACTTATAACGGGTGTTGTTATTGGTATAGTAGCTCTTGTGCTCTGGCTGATCCCTCTAAATTCGGACAGGTATCTGTTCATCTTTCCGGAACGGGAAGTTTCTGTTTCAGGTGAAGAGAATCTGCGGTTTGAAGTTCGTCACCTGCCTGTAGGGCTAAAAGACGATGTTTCCGATCAGATTTCGTGGTATACCGAAGAGCTTTTGCTGGGACCAGTGTCCAATTCGCTGCGCCCCCTGTTTCCGCAAGGAACGGCTTCGCTGTCCTGCTTTTTCCGTGATGGGGTGCTGTATGTGAATCTTTCGGAAAAAGCCCTCTTTTCGGACGGAAATTCTGCCGAAACTGAGACTGGTTGTGCAATTTTTAAGAAAAATGTTTTTACAAATTTCAAAAAGGTTGATAGAATAGTGTTATGTATATTGGATAAGGAAGTATACGCAGATTCTTCGTTGTTAGCGCTTTCTTTGGAAGAAAAGCGTTGACAAAAAAGATATCATACGTATACTTATTACTTAACAAGGCTACAATACGTGAATAAAAGGAGCTTTGAATGAAGAGGAGATTCATTCTTGTTGCGATGGCGCTGATGCTTGTCGGTGCTGTTGCGATTGCAGAAGAGGCAGTTATTATCGATTTTTCCTTATTAACTGCTGACATTATTGCGGACGCTGACGGCAACATGACCCAGAACGGCCGTACCACCATGGATTTTGCCCGGGTTGCGGGCGCCTCGTTTAACGAAGACCAGAAAGCGTTGATGAAAACATCCCTCGCTTTTGCAGATTGGGAGATCGTTCTCAATTCTTCAGCGAGAAATGTAACCAGCGTTACACTGTCCCAGGTCAAGGCGGCTCCTGTTACCGGAGGCTCACAGCCCTTCGTTGGTCAGGAAGTAATGGGCGTTCGTGTCCTGTTTCCCTCAACCCCGGTGAATTCAAATGCGAGGATTGTTCCTGCATTTGAGATTCCTGCGTTTGAGCCTATGGCTACGGTTGACGGAGAAGGAAATGTTCAGGAACCCACCGATGAAGAGAAGGCCAGCGGAAAGACTCGCTTTGAGGACGGATTCGGCGTTGTGAAGAACGTTGGTACAATCAAGTCCCTCAAGGTGACCACTATGGGAATGAGTTTCCCCCACGCTCTGTATGTTCTGCTTAAGGACACCAACAGCGTTGAGAGACGGTATTTCATGGGTTACCTCAATTTCGATGGCTGGAAAGAGCTGATTTGGAACAATCCCGATTATATTTCCGAGATTCGGAACCGGGAAGTTCGTATTCAGCCGATTTATCCCAACGCACTTCCCTTCGTGAAGTTTGCAGGATTCCAGGTTGTTCGGGATGCGGCTCATCAGGGCGGCGATTTTATCGGTTACTTCAAAGATGTCGCGGTCATTTTTGACAAGGCTCTTCTTACAACCGAGCGTGATATCGCTGATGAAGACCTCTGGGGTATCGTAACAAAGCGTGAAAGAGAAAAGCAGGTTTACGAGATGACACGGTTTGGTAACAACCAGGTCACCAGATATCTTGAGAAAGAAAAGATGGCTCCTGAGTTGGAATTCACTTCCTCCCTTGGTGAAGGCGACGAAGAAGCTCCTGCTGCCCAGCAGTAGGAGGGATTTGTAATAAAAAAGGGTCGCTTTGCGGCCCTTTTTTATTACGTATCGACATAACCATAAGCTGACAATTTTATTATGGCTGAAGACAATATACAATGGCTTCCGAACAAAAGGGTACTG
>JAITWB010000150.1 GCA_031285525.1 Spirochaetaceae bacterium | reverse complement strand
GACCCTCTAACGAGTTTCAATGATGACCTGCCTTACTCACAATCTCCCGTAATAACTCAATCAGGGCTTTATTTGTGCCCAAATTCCGCAAATAATAATTGCCAGTTTTCCCACTCTGGTATACACTGATAAGGTGAATTTTACATTTCTTGAACGATATTGGTCATTTTATCTCGTAGGCGCCAAGAATACCATCATGCTCGCAGCAGCGGCGGTTATCCTGGGGACGCTTATCGGTCTCGTACTCGCGGTGTGCCGGATAAGTAAAAACCGGGCGCTTCGGTTTATCAGTACCGCCTATGTTGAATTTATCAGGGGAACTCCGCTCTTGGTACAGCTGTTCATCATCTATTACGGACTCCAGGCGATAGGTATCAGGTTTCCTGACGTACCCTTTCTGAGCGGTATTCTGGGGATCAACTTTGCCGACTTTATGGCAGGGGTGATCACCATGGGGATAAACTCCGCCGCCTATGTGTGTGAGATATTCCGCTCCGGGATACAGTCGGTTGACCGGGGACAGATGGAAGCAGGCCGAAGTTTGGGGCTCTCATACGGCGCAACCCTGCGGTCTATCATTATTCCCCAGGCGATCATGAACGTTTTGCCTGCGCTGGGGAATGAATTCGTGGTGGTTATAAAGGAATCGTCTATCGTCTCCATAATCGGTATCGCCGATCTGATGTACAAGGCAAATACGGTGCGGGGTAATACCTTCCAGCCTTTTGAACCCCTTCTCATAGCGGCAGTGGTGTACTTCATGCTGACCTTCCCGCTGTCGAAACTGCTCGCGCATATTGAACGGAGGATGCGGAACGATGATTAGTATACAGGGACTCACCAAGGATTTCGGTTCTCTCCACGTTCTCCGGGGCATCTACGAGGATATCAAGAAGGGGGAGGTGGTGGTTATCATCGGTCCTTCCGGGAGCGGAAAAAGCACTTTCCTGCGCTGTCTCAACTTGTTGGAAGAACCCACCGCCGGAAAGATTTTCTTTAACGGCGAGGAGATAACAGCGACGAATGTTGGCAGTTGGAAGCGGGAGCGGAATATCAACCGTTTTCGCAGTGAAATGGGGATGGTCTTTCAGCACTTTAACCTGTTTCCCCACATGACAGTACTCGAAAACATAACCCTCGCACCGGTACGGGTGAAGAAACAGTCCCAGACAGAAGCCCGCAGCCGCGCCATGGAACTCCTTGAACGGGTAGGGCTTACGGAAAAGGCGAACACTTATCCGCCCCAACTCTCGGGCGGGCAGAAACAGCGTATTGCCATTGTCCGGGCTCTGGCGATGCAGCCCCAGGTGATGCTCTTCGATGAGCCTACCTCAGCCCTTGACCCGGAGATGGTCGGGGAAGTCCTTTCTGTCATTCAGGGACTCGCCGCCGACGGCATGACCATGGCTGTGGTGACCCACGAGATGCGCTTTGCCCGTGACGTGGGAAGCCGTATCCTGTTCATGGACGAAGGGGTTATAACCGAGCAGGGAACGCCGGAGAAGCTTTTTACCAGACCGGAAAATCCCCGTACCAGGGACTTCCTGGGGAAGGTGATGGCGTTGGAACCGATAAAGGGGGAAGTGTGAACTTATTTGAACAAAGCAATGCTTTTAGCGGTGAAGATACTGCAACTGAAGACATGAAATTTGAAGCACAGGATATTACCTGGGATGCCTGGGACGCAAGCAGTTCTGCAACTCGAAAAAGATTGGCTAATAAAGCCTTAGCAATAGATCCCTACTGTACTGATGCGTATAATGTGTTAGCCTTTGAATATAGAAGTAATCCCAAAAAGAGAGAATACTATGAAAAAGCCCTAAAAAGCTTTTATCTCAGGAATGATAAGCATTTTTTTGAAGAAAACAAGGGTCATTTTTGGGGAATACTTGAAACTCGTCCGTTTATGCGTGCCATGGAAGGTTATGGAGAAGTATTACGGGAGGAAGGTGATATTGTTAAGGCAATAGAAATATATGAATATCTCCTTGAGCTCAATCCGAATGATAATCAGGGTATACGGTATGGATTATTAAACTGGTATTTATCTATTGATTACTTGGAAAAAGCAAAAAAATTAATGGAAACGTATGATGAAGATACGGCTTTTATGTTGTTTAACAGCCTGTTGTATGGCATAAAGTCGGGAGAGTCGGAATCTGTTTTAGAGAAAAAATATAGAATGGCAGTTAAAGCAAATAAATATGTTGTGCCATTTCTATTTGGTGAAATAGAAGAACCTGAATATCTTTCAAGTCATTATGCCTTGGGAAGTGAGGAAGAAGCTTTTTTGTATGTGTATGAGATGAAAATTGTTTGGATTATTGAAGATAAGTTGGAAACGTTACGGAAATTTCGGAAGAAGAGGAAGAAATAAACCTTGTACCCATGTATAACCGCTGATATTACAACCCAAGGAATTGTTGAGATAATAGGGTCTTTAGGGTTTCTTGTGGAAATCTAAAAAAAGAGCTAGAATAGAAAAATGGGACCCGAAGAATTCTATAAAACAATCCTTGGTGTGGTAAAACCGTGGTATATAAGCAAAATA